>CAIUFU010000054.1 GCA_903898475.1 uncultured Alphaproteobacteria bacterium
GGTTCTTGCCTCTCCAAATTTTCTCTTGTGATTTTTGTCTAAAATATCAAGGGTTGCAAAATTCTTAATTTTGCAAGGAGAAGGTTACCATGCGACAATTTTCAACCGCTTTACATTCTTTAAAAGTTCTTCTCATTAGGTCTCCGCGTGAAAAAGAATATGGATTAGCTAAGCTTTATATTCCCGGCATCCCCTTCAAACCTTTTTCTGAGGGTGAAAGATTGAGTTTGGGTTGGGCTTCATCAAGCGAGCTGATTTCTACTTATAATCTTTGTTCAAAATCTCAGGATTATTTATCTGAGGATGATGAAGAGCGTAGCGACAAAAACCCACCGCAACGCGGCGATGTCATTGCTCATTTGGCAAAATATCATGATCCGCATGAAACTGAAGCTTATCTGTCATCGGTAAAAGGCTTGGTTAGTAATGGTGACTACAATAATGATAAGCTTTTTAGAGAGGCTGAAGATCGTAGATTGCCAGCCTACGTTTTGAAGGATGGACTGCTTGATTTACGAAAGTCCGATGGCACTTTTGAGCCAGCAAAATTCTCTCGGGATATTATTTCTTTTGATAAAAGGGATCGTAGCCCTCAAGAAGTGCAAGGGTTGGTGGAGTATCTAAGGAAAAATTATGAAACTATCATTGCGGAGAGAGCGCAACAATATTCGTGGCCAAAATATCTGAGTTTTCTGTCTAGCTGTAAGAAAAACATTCTTAACGAAATTACCTCAAGGATTGAAGCTGATACCCACCAGAAGGCTCTAGCAATTAATCCAGCCTACAAAAAAGAGTGGGATGAGAGTTGTCAAACTTCAGAAACAAAAGTTGAAACTCCATTTGTTGAAACTCCCAATCCGATTCTGCAACAAAATGATGACAAGTTAACAGAGGCTAGACAGGCTTTTTATGATCAGAATTACGATGCGATCTCGAGATATGATTAGAGACTGTTAGCTAATTCCTTCGACCTCATATTTCGTCCTATTTTTGCTTATTTTTTCTGGACAAAAAGCAGTCGACAAATAATTTCCGCCGCTTCTCCCGCTGCTTAATTTTTCCAAAAAAAATCTCTAAAAATGCTTGAACAAAAATCAATTTTGCGAGTTGTTGCGTTGCACTTAATCGCGATTTTGTTCGTTATCATTAACGTCTCCGACATCAGAATTACTGGCCTTTCACACATCATTCCGCTTTTTGATTTGATGATGATTTTTTATTTTGGCGCCTTCAAAAACACTTTCGGAATTTGGTTTATTTTTCTTTTGGGCATTTGGAATGACGCGCTAAACGGCAACCCACTGGGCACCACCGCGCTTTGCTACATTTTGTTGGTGAAACTTTTTTCAGTTTTAAATCACAAAATGATGATCAAAGAAAATTTCCGTCAAGTTTGGCAGCAATTTGTCGCTTTCTGTTTTCTGTTTTTGCTGATGAAATGGCTGATTTTATCAATCTTTAGCGGCCAATTTGTTTCAATCACCAACGCACTAGTGCAGCTGCTTCTGAGCTCGGCTCTCTATATTTTGATGCATAAATTTTTCGACTATCTCAGTCACAAATTGTTAGAGGAAAATTAGTGCTTCGCGACATTCGCAAAAATAAAATTTTCAATCGTCGTGCCTTAATTCTTGGTGCTGCCCAATCAACTTTGGCAAGCGCTCTGGTGCTGCGTTTGAGCTATTTGCAATTGTGGAAGCATGAAGAATATTCAATTCAATCTGACAGCAATCGTATCAAGCCGATGATTAATCCGGCGCCGCGCGGTACGATTGTTGATCGCAACGGATTTCCTCTGACTAAAAATGACGGCAATTATCGCTTACTCCTTTACTCTGATCGACGCAGAAATTCTCAAGAATTAATCGATAAACTGTCTCAGGTGCTCGATCTAACCGATGAGCAAAAAAATATTTTCGCCAGCAAAATCAAAAGTTCGCGCCGCAAAAGCATCGTTTCTTTGATGGATAATTTAGGTTGGGACGATCTGGCGCGCATTGAAACTAACTCACATTTGTTGCCCGGTGTTTCAATTGAAAGTGGCATTATGCGCCGCTATCCATATCCTGCTGAAACCGCGCATCTTGTGGGTTACGTCTCGCTTCCTTCCGAAAAAGAAATTGATGAAAATGAGCAGAATCTTTTTATGCATCCCGATTTTCGCATGGGGAAATTTGGTTTAGAAAAATCTTTCGACGAAGCTCTGCGCGGCAAATATGGTGTCAAATATGTTGAGGTGAATGTTCATGAAATTCCTCTCCGCACATTGTCGGTAAAGACTTCAGTTGAAGGCTCGCGCTTGCAGACCACAATTGATTTTCCTTTGCAGAAATTTGTTACCGAAAGAATCAAAGATGATGTCGCTTCAGTAGTTGTGATGAATGTGAAAAGCGGTGAAATTTTGGCTTACGCATCGAGCCCAACTTTTGATCCAAATAATTTCGTTGAAGGTGTTTCGCGCGAATATTGGAACCAGCTTTACGCCGATCCGCACAAACCTTTGAGCAACAAACCCATCGCGGCGACTTATCCACCGGGTTCAATTTTCAAATTAATGGTGGCGCTTGCCGGCCTTGAATCGGGCTTTAATCCTGCTACTAAAGTTCATTGCAGTGGCTCTTACCAATTTGGCAAAAGAGCCTTTCACTGCTGGAAAGAAGGCGGCCACGGCACGCTTGATTTGATGGGTGGCATCATGCATTCCTGCAACGTTTATTTTTTCACTTTGGCTAATCAAATCGGTCACGAAAAATTCACCGAAATGGCGCGCCACTTTGGTTATGGCGAAAAAATGGACATTAGTTTGCACGGCAGCAAAAGCGGCAATGTGCCCTCCGACGAATGGAAAAGAAAAGTTTTTAAAGAAGGTTGGATGGGCGGAGACACCCTAAACACGGCAATCGGGCAAGGATCAGTTTTAGCCACACCTCTACAAATGGCGGTGGTTACTGCTAGAATCGCTAATGGCGGCATTCCGATTAAGCCTTATCTGGTGCGCAACCACAATATTTTTCAACAATTTGATGCATTGAAATCTCAGCCTATCGTCAAGCCAGCGCATGTTAAATTTGTGCAAGAAGGAATGCGCCGCGTAGTTAACGAACCGGGTGGCACGGCTTACGGCAAAAGAATTGAAATTAAAGGTTTTGAAATGGCGGGCAAAACCGGAACCTCGCAAGTGATTTCCAAAAGAGAAAAAGAAATGACAAAAGAAGAAAATGCCGCCAATGCTAACCACGCAATTTTCACTGGCTTTGCGCCGTTTCACGATCCGAAATATGCTATTTCCGTTGTAGTGGAGCATGGTGGATCTGGATCTGGCGCTGCAGCACCAATCGCTAAAGATGTGATGATGGAATTGCAGGGTTTGAATAAGCGAATTGTCACCCCGAGTTAATGACTCAAAATGACCAAGTTTGGTTGTTAGTTCTTGATTGATAAAGCGCAGTTCTTTCTCCTGATTCTTTTTCGATTAAATTTTTAGTACTAAACATGCACTCTAAGAAACACTCAGCTTTCTCTCTTCTAGAAGTGTCAGCTGTCCTGATTATTGTCGGTATTTTTATTGCCGGAGTTGTTGCGGCTAACGGCATGGTTTCAAAGTTCAGAATTACCGCGGCCCAAACTTTAAGCCGTTCATCACCAATTAACGAAGTTCCAGATGCCGCGATCTGGCTCGAAACCAGCTTGGATACTAGTTTTAACTCTAGTGAAAGTTCTGATACATCATCTCTGACAACTTGGTATGATTCTAGAGCTTCAATGAGCAAAGTTACGGTTCAGGCGGTTTCGGGAAATCCTACTTATTCTAACACTATCAATCGCATTCACGCTGTTAAGTTTAACGGGTCGGGATATTTCACCTTTGACGGCAGCTTTTTAAACAAGAGCGATTACACAATTTTCATTTTAGAAAAAAGAGAAAGTGCCAATGCTGGCAATTATTTTTTGGGAGATAGTTCGGTTACAACCCCAAACCAAAATCTGCTTTTAGGCTACAGTGCCGATGGGCAAATCACTCATAGTCAAGGCACTAACTCTTACGCTGCAGGCATTAGTAATTACTCTAGCTCCGGTGGTGCGCCGCGAGTTTTTACCTTCACGCAAAGCGCAACAGCTGGCAAAAAAACTTATATCAATGGTGTGCTTGCGGCGGAAAGCTCTGATACAACTCAGCTTAGCGGCATTTCAACTTTAAGCATTGGCCAAGGCTACACCGGACAAATTGGTGAAGTTGCTATATTTACAAGAGCACTCGAGCCTGAAGAGAGAATAGCCATTGAAGATTATGTCGGCAAAAAATGGTCTTCAAAAATTAATCGCGCCAACGCTGTAAGCTGTATTGACGGCACGGTTACGTTAAATGGTTGCGATAGTTCAACGCCAACTACTCCAACTCCAATTACTTGCGCGGTTAGTGTTACTGGCGTTTCCAGCACTGCTGCAGTTGCAAGTGGTAGCGGAACTTTAACTTGTGATGTCACCGGCTACAGAGGAACTAGCGCTTACACTTGTGCCAGTGGAACTCTTACTGCTGCGGCTTGCGCTTGCGCTAGCGGCTATGCTGCCTCGGGTGGAGCATGTGTTGCAACTCCAACTACTTGCGCGGTTAGTGTTACTGGTGTTTCCAGCACTGCTGCAGTTGCAAGTGGTAGCGGAACTTTAACTTGTGACGTTACCGGCTACACTGGAACCAGCGCCTACACTTGTGCCGGCGGAACCCTTACCGCCGCGACTTGCGCTTGCGCTAGTGGATATGCTGCGTCGGGCGGAGCATGTGTTGCATCTGGTGCAAATTGCACTGGTGGCACAATTGATAACTCAGTATCGGGCTATGTAATTCACAAATTTTTGAGTGGCGGAACTTTCACCTGCCCAGCTGCAAAAACTGTTGAGGTTCTTGTGGTCGCCGGTGGTGGTGGCGGCGGTGGCGGCGGTGGTGGCGGTGGTGGCGCAGGAGGTGGCGCGGGTGGTTTAATTTATAATTCTAGTTTTTCAGTTTCGACTTCTCCAATTACAGTAACCGTTGGTAATGGCGGTGCTGGTGGTCCCGGCAATAATTACAATTTGGCGGGCGTTGGCAGCAATGGTGGAAATTCAGTGTTTTCAAGCTTGACTGCTGTTGGTGGTGGTGGTTCGGGAGCTCGTGAAGATAGTGGAAATGCTGGGTTATCCGGTGGTTCTGGTGGCGGCGGTGGTATTTCGGGAACTTCTAAAGCTGGTGGATCGGCAACTTCCGGACAAGGCAATGCTGGTGGTGCTAACGGACAAGGTGGAAATTATGGTGGTGGTGGCGGCGGCGGAGCTGGAGCTGCTGGTCAAAATGGCACTAGCAGCAAAGGTGGAAATGGTGGCGTGGGCTTGCAATATAGCATCAGCGGCACCTCAACTTACTACGCTGGCGGTGGCGCGGCTTCTTACTATTCTTCAGGCGGCACTTTTGGTACGGGTGGATTAGGCGGCGGCGGCTCAGTTGGAGTTGCGGGAACTGCTAATACTGGCGGCGGTGGCGGCGGAGGAACGACTACTTCAGACTCTGGTTTGGCTGGTGGTTCTGGTATTGTGATTGTGCGTTATGCCAGTGGGCCTGCAACTAGTTGCGCGGTTAGTGTGACTGGTGTAACGAGCCCAGCCACGGTTAGTATTGGCGCCAGCGGTAGCTTGTCTTGCGGTTCAGGTTATACTGGTTCGGTAAGCTATACTTGTCTTTCTGCGGGTGTTTTAAGTACTACGGGATCTTGCGCAGCGATTACTAGTTGTCCTGTTTCTGTAACAGGAGTGACTACGCCAACCACAGTCAGTGTTGGAGCTAGTGGCAGCTTATCTTGTGGTTCAGGTTACACTGGCTCGGTGACTTACACTTGTCCTTCTACGGGTGTTTTAAGTACCACGGGATCTTGCGCAGTGATTACTAGTTGTCCGGTTTCTGTGACGGGAGTTACTACGCCAACCACAGTCAGTGTTGGAGCTAGTGGCAGCTTATCTTGCGGTTCAGGTTACACTGGCTCGGTGACTTACACTTGTCCTTCGACTGGAACTCTCAGCGTTACAGGAACTTGTACTGCACCAGTTTCAACTTCTGTAGTTCGAACATCAGGCACGTCTTACACGGTACCATCCGGAGTTACCCAAGTTAAAGTTTGGGCAATCGGCGCCGGTGGTGGTGGCGGCGGAGCCGGTGGAGCCGGTGGCGGCGGCGGAGCTGGTGGTGTTGCTTACAAAACTTGGACAGTCTCGCCAGGAAATACCATTACTTATTCAATTGGCACTGGCGGTAATGGTGGCGTTGGCTCAGGAAAAACAGGGGCAACTGGCGGCAATACAACAGTGACCATTAGTGGTGTAACAATCACCGGTAATGGCGGCGGTGGTGGACGTGGCGATAATGCTACCGCATCGGTTGGTGGTTCATTTAGTGGTGGTGATGGTGGTGTTGCAGGTGGTGGCACGGTTGGAATATCTGGTGACAGAGGAGGAAGCGCTGGTGCTGCGATCGGCGGAGTGAACGGAACCGTTCCCCCTGACACTGCTTTTGGCGGAACCGGTGCTAACAGTGCTGATGTGAGTGCGCTATTTACAACGCTTGCGGCAGTTGGAGGTTATCCAACCGTAAGTGGAGGTGCGGGATCCGATAGTGGTAACATAGGTGGCGAAACCAATCACGGCTCAGCTGCTACCGGATTTGGTTGCGGTGGTGGTGGCGCTGGCTGGTGGGGTGGCAATGGTGGCGCTGGCAGATATGGCGGCGGCGGCGGTGGCGCTGCTGGTGAAGGTAGTTCTAGAACTGGTGGCGGCGGTGGTGCTGGTGCGGTTGTGCTAAAATTCTTCTAAATTAATTGCTCACAAAATTCACCAGTTTGTGAGCAATTGTTACTTGTGCTTTGACATTGCGCTCCTAGATTGCGCGCCCCTTTTACCCAACATTTTTATCTTTCCAAAAGTACCGTGATTAGAGTCAAAGATTTATCCATTTCATTTGCTGGAAACGAAGTTTTTTCTGATGCCAGTTTTATTATTAACGGCCGCGAGAAGGTTGGCTTGATTGGGCGCAATGGAAGCGGCAAATCAACATTTCTTAAATTAATTCTCAAAAAATTAGAGCCAGATTCGGGCGCAGTTGAAATCCCGCGCGGCTACAGAATTGGTCACTTAGAGCAACATATTCACTTCACCCACAACACCACTTTAGAAGAAATTTGTTCAGTGCTTCCCGAAGATCGCGAGCATGAAGGCTGGAAGGGCGAAAATATTTTATATGGTCTGGGCTTTACTCCTGAAGATCTCGAGAAAGATCCAAAAAATTTCTCCGGCGGTTACCAAGTAAAATTAAACTTGGCCAAATTGCTTTTGGTTGAGCCACAAATGTTGCTTTTGGACGAGCCGACTAACTATCTCGATATTCACTCAATTCGCTGGCTTAAAGAATTTTTACAAGAATGGGAAGGCGAGCTAATTCTAATCACGCATGATCGCGGATTCATGGATGATGTGGTTACGCACACTTTAGTAATTCACCGCAAAGCCTTCAAAAAAGTTCCGGGAAACACTCAAGGCGTGCGCGAAAAAATTGCGGCTGAAGAAGAAATTTACGAAAAAACCAGAGTTAACGAAGACAAACAAAGACAAAAAACTCAAGAATGGATCGACCGCTTCGGCGCCAAAGCTAGCATGGCGAGCCGCGCTCAATCGCGAGTGAAAATGTTGGAAAAGCAAGATGTTAAAGAAAAGCTCGAGCATGTGGCAACTCTTGATTTTGAGTTTAATTACAATCCTTACGCCAGCAAAGAAAACATGGTTGAGGCTGAAAATATTGCTTTTGGTTACACGCCAGAAAATTTGCTGATTCAAAACCTTTCTTTCAAAGTTGCTGATGGCGAAAAAATCTGCATCATCGGAAAAAACGGTAAAGGTAAATCAACTTTGCTTAAGCTGATCACCCAAGATTTGGCGGCACTCAAAGGCAATGTTAAAACTAACGGTAAAACAGAAATTGGCTATTTTGGCCAGATGAATATTGACCGTCTTGATCCAACTCGCACGGTTTATGAAGAGTTGCAAAGAACTGACGAGAAATTGCCGGTAAGTCGCGTACGTCAAGTGTGTAGCAACATGATGTTTAACAATGATTTGGCGAATAAAAAAATTTCGGTTTTGTCGGGTGGTGAAAAATCTCGCGTGATGCTTGGAAAAATTTTGCTCAAAGGCGTGAATTTGCTTTTGCTCGACGAGCCGACAAACCACTTAGATATGGAATCTTGTGATGCTTTGCTAGAAGCCATTAAAAACTTCAAAGGCGCGCTGATTGTTGTAACTCACGATGAGCATTTCTTGCGTCAAATTGCCAACAAGTTGATTATTTTTGATGACAATAAAACCTTCACTTTTGAAGATTCTTACGAGTTCTTCTTGAAAAGAGTTGGTTGGAAAGATCATTAGGAATTATCGTTTTTCTGAATTTTATTTTTAAAAAATGCGCTCAAAAAAAATCAAAAAATTTAGTGCATTTTCCCTCGTTGAAGTCTCGGTTGTAATTATCATCCTTGGCATTTTTATTGCTGGCGTTGTTGTTGCTGACGGCATGGTTTCAAAATTCAGAATTACCGCCGCACAAAATTTAAGCCGCTCTTCTCCAGTTAACGAAGTTTCCGATGCAGCACTTTGGCTTGAAACTAGTTTAGATAGTAGTTTTAACGGCGGTGAGGCCAATAATGGTAGCCCACTTTCAACTTGGTACGATCAGAGAAATTCCACCTCAAAAGTTGCAATTAGCACAGCAGGTGCAAGTCCCACTTATTCTAACACAATTAATCGGGTTCACGCTGTAGAATTTGACGGCAGCGCTAATAAATATTTTACCTTCGATGGCAGCTTTTTAAACGGCACTGATTACACAATTTTTGTTCTCGAAAAAAGAAAAAGCGCCAATACCAATAATTATTTTTTAGGAACTGTGGGCTCCGGATCCAATAACAGCTTGGCTTTAGGATATAGCGCCGATTCAACGGTAATTCACGCTCAAGGTTCGAATTCTTACAATTCGAGTGTGACGAATTACTCAGGATCGGTGGGAAATTCGCGAATTTTTACCTTCATTTCTAGCGCAACCAGCAAAAAAACCTACATTAACGGAGTGCTTGCGGCGCAAAGCTCAAGCGCCTCTCAGCTCAGCGGAATTTCAACCTTAAGCATTGGTCAAAATTACATTGGCGAGATTGGTGAAATCGCAATTTTTACTCGCGCCCTTGAGCCTGATGAAAGAATCGCTATTGAAGATTACGTCGGCAAAAAATGGACTAGCAAAATTAATCGCAACATCGTGCCTTCAGGCTCTTGCGTTGGCTACACGGTTACTGCAAGCGGTTGTGATTTAGCATCGGCAAATTGCAGTATCAGTCAGGCTGGCGTTAGTGCGACAGTTTCTGCAACTTCCAGCTCAACAACTCTTTCTTGCAATCTCGCCAATTACACTGGAACCATCAGCTACACTTGCGCTAGCGGAGTTGCTAGTGTTTTGGGATCTTGCTCTTGCGATGCGGCTCACAGCGGCGAGGGTTGCGCTTCTTGCGCTAGCGGTTACGAATCTGTTAGCGGCAATTGTCAGGCAATTTCTTGCGCGGCAAGCGGCACTGGACTTTCGGGAACAGTGAATCAAGCCAGTGGCGGCTTATCTTGCGGATCGGGATATTCAGGAGTGGTTAATTACACTTGCTCAAATGGAACTTTCGCCATTACCAGTGGCTCTTGCAGCGTCCAGACAAATTGCACCGGAGGCACAATCAGCTCGTCTGGTGGATATACGATTCACAAATTTACCACAGTTGGTTCTAGTCAAAAATTAAATTGTCCAAATACCAGAAATGTTGAATATTTAATTGTTGGAGGTGGTGGTGGAGCTGGTGCTTTCAACGGTGGCGGTGGTGCTGGAGGATTGCTAAGTGGCACAATTTCTGTCGCCGCTGCAACCGATTACATCGTGACTGTTGGCGCGGGTGGCTCTGGTGAAAATACCGTAAATAGCGGTGGCAGCAATGGTGGCTTTTCTTCTTTCAACGGACTCACCGCAATTGGTGGTGGCAAAGGTTGGCATAATCAAGCGGGAAGCACTGGCGGATCTGGTGGGGGAAGTGGTTATAGCAGTGTTACTCGCGCTGCAGGAACTGCCGGACAAGGAAATGCCGGCGGTGCGGGTGCTAATATTTCTAACGCCTGGGCTGGCGGTGGCGGTGGCGGTGCTGGAAGTGTCGGAGGAGACGGCACAAATGGTCGCGGTGGCGATGCCGGTGCTGGTATTTTATCAAATATTACTGGAACTCCAACTTACTACGCGGTTGGCGGGCCGGGAGCTAGTTACAATTCATCAGCAACGCCATTAACTTCGGGTGCCGCCGCCGCGGGCGGATCCATAACCGGACAAGCGGGCGCGGCAAACACCGGAAATGGTGGTGGTACAGGCCTGACAACATGGAATGGTATGGCCGGTGGTTCGGGAATTGTGATAATTCGTTACTAATTATTTTTTAAAAAATGATCGAAATTCGCCTAGCAACAGAATCTGATTTTGACGAAATTTGGCGCATTTTTCACAGCGTAATTGCTGGCAAAAATACTTACGTCAATCGCCACGACACCACAAAAGACGAGGCTTACGCCAAATGGATGGACAAGAAAGTCAAAACTTTTGTCGCAGAAATTTCTGGAAAAATCGTCGGCGTTTATTTGCTAAAACCCAATCAAGTTGATCTAGGATCGCATGTCGCAAATGCCAGTTACATCGTTGACGCGGCAGCTCGCGGCGCAGGTGTCGGCAAGGCTTTAGCGTTGCACTCAATTGCCAAAGCCAAAGAAATTGGCTTTCACGCAATGCAATTTAATTTCGTCGTTTCAACCAATGAAGCAGCAGTGAAATTGTGGCAATCAGTTGGCTTTAAAATAATTGGCACAGTTCCTAAAGCCTTTAAACATGCTAGTTTAGGCTATGTTGATGCTTACATCATGTTTTTGAATTTGTGAAAAAATTTCTCACATTGTTCAGCTTAATTTTTTTAGCAGCGAGTTTAGTGGGCGCTCAAGATTTAGAAGAGGCGCCAAGCATTTGCGACGCCAGTGAGGCTTGCAAAAAAGCCTGCCAAGAAAAAGAGGCTGAGGGTCACGATGATTATGATTCTAAATACCAACAGCTGCTTTTGAAGTGCGCCGGAGATGTGGCAAAAAATCTTAAGCTAATTCAATGAAAAAACTTTTTCTTCTCACCTTTCTAATTTGTCTACAAGCCCCACAAGCTTGGTCGCAGATGACGATCTTAAATGTTCCGTCTGCCGATGTTGCGCCGAAAAAACGTGTTTTTGTGCAGCATGAGTCGCAATTTCGCACCAAAGAAAAGGGACGATTTTTAAACGCCACTAACTACCTAACTTTTGGCGCGGGGCACAACACCGAGCTCACCGCCACCTACTACAATTTGGGAAATCTTTCCTACAACAATGACACGCTGGCGCTCGGCTTTAAAACCGCGCTACCGCTTTCAATTGAAGAAATAAAAAACTACCAACCAAAAATAATTTTCGGTTCAGCGGCAGCAATTTCGGTGCAGGGCAATGGCGTGGGGAATTGGACTTACGCGGCAGCAAATTTTACAATTCCGCAAAGTCAAACCCGCTTAACAATTGGCGGCAGCCAAGGCACCAAACAAATTTTTGACCGCAATTCAACAGCGCTAATGTTGGGTTTTGAGCAAAAAATTACCAACAAACTTAGTTACGTTGGCGACTGGTATTCGGGCAAAAATGCGCTGGGAATTTTTGCTTCGGCTTTGAGTTACAATTTTCCAAACGATCTTGTTTTATTTACCGGTTACCAAGTTGCCAATTCTACACGAATTGCACGCAATGGCTTTATTATTGAGGTGGCGAAGCTTTTTTAAATGAAAAATTGGACGCATAAAAACTTTACGATTCATCAATTTGACGAGCTTGAAAGCACCAATTCGCACGCTTTGCAATTGGCAAATTCTCGGCAAATTTTTGAGCGTGAGGTGATTTTGGCAGACGCGCAAAAAAGCGGGCGTGGGCGCATGGAGCGTCTTTGGAGCTCGCCCGTGGGGAATCTTTATTTTTCTTTGGTGCTGTGTCCGAAAATTTCGGCAGCCGAAGTTTCGCAGATTTCTTTTGTGGCGATTGTGGCATTGCAAAGAGTTGTAAGCCGCGCGCTGCAAAATGTAGTTGAGGTGAAATGGCCCAATGACCTTTTAATTGATGGAAAGAAAGTTGCAGGGCTGTTGCTTGAAAGCAAAATTTCGGGAAATGATTGTGAGTTTGTGATTGTGGGGATTGGCGTAAATATTGCTTCAAACCCACTTAACACAATTTTTCCGGCGGGATGTTTGAAAGATTTTGGTGTTAATATTTTGCCGCAAGATTTGCTGAAATTTTTTTTGGATGAGTTTGAAAAAATTTACCAAAGCTGGGGTGATTTTGGTTTTGGCGGGGTGCGAAAATTATGGTTAAAAAATGCTTACAGATTGGGAAAAGAGATCGGCGTGAAGATTGATGGAGAAGAGTTGCGGGGGGTGTTTGAAGATTTTGATCTTGAGGGGAATTTGGTGCTTAGATGTGGTGAAAAGTTGGTGAAGATTTCTACGGCCGATGTTTCTTAGCGGAAATTTTTCTGCGTAAATAAAAGCGCATTTTTTATTTTTGCCTCAAAAACTAGCCGACTAACTTGACTTTCTCTCCTTCCAAGAGAAATCTTCCAAAATCTTGCTTTCAATCAATTAAAGTCCCCGATGCCTGTAAAATATCGCCATTTTCGTGGCTTCTCACTAATAGAAGTATCGGTCGTAATCATCATCATCGGGATCTTCGTTGCAGGCATATTTGTCGCCGATGGAATGATCTCTAGGTTCCGCATCACTGCCGCCAAATCTCTAACCCAATCTTCTCCAATCACTGCTCTGCCAAGTTCTGCTTTGTGGCTTGAAACCAGCCTGGATTCTAGCTTCAATCTGAGTGAGACTCAAAATGGCAGTGACCTTTCTGCTTGGTATGACCAACGGAATGCTTCAAGCAAAATAGTAATTAGCACGGCAGGCGCCAGCCCTACTTACTCCAACACTATTAACAGAATTCACGCTGTAGAATTTGATGGCACGGCCAACAAATACTTCACTTTTGATGGCAGCTTTTTGAACAAAACCGACTACACCATCTTCGTGCTTGAAAAAAGAAAAGACTCTAAAAGCGACAATTATTTTTTAGGTGAAACAGGAGCTGGATTAAACAACTCGTTAGCTCTTGGGTATAGCGCCAACAATCAAATTATTCACGCTCAAGGCGCTAACTCTTATCCTTCAGGAATTAGCGCTTACTCAGATTCTAAAGATAAGCCCCGAGTATTTAGCTTCACTCACAGTGGAATTGCCGGTAATAAAACTTACATTAATGGCGTTCTAGCCGCTGAGAATACTGACCCTGATGCTCTAGCTCACCTAACCGGAATTAGTACTCTGGCAATTGGCAAAGGTTACGTTGGAGAAATTGGCGAACTCGCCATCTTTACCGAAGCATTAGAGGTGGCAGATAGAACCTCGGTCGAAGATTACTTGGGTAAAAAATGGACCTCGTCAATCAACAGAAATAAAACTCCCAACTGTGTTGGTGGACTCGTCACTGTTGGCGGCTGCGACAATTCTGCACCCATCATCTGCAGTGCTTCAGGAACAGGATATAATCAAACAGGTCTTACTTATACTTCGGGGGCAGCATTCTCCTGCAATACCTCAGGATATAGCGGCACTATTAGCTATAAATGTTTAGCTTCGGGACCCGCTTCAAACATCTCGGGAAGCTGCGTAGCTACAACTTGCACCGCTCCATCGGGCACTGGATATAGCGCTCAATCGGGGCTAGCTTACTCAGCGGGAAGCGGAACTTTCGGCTGTGATGTAGGATTTACCGGCAGCAAAACTTACACCTGCACTGCGTCTGGTGTTGCCACCGGAATTAGTGGAACTTGTACGGCGATTACTTGTAGTGCTCCATCTGGAACTGGCTATAATGCTCAATCTGGACTCGCTTATTCAACGGGAAGCGGAACTTTCGGCTGTGATGTAGGATTTACCGGCAGCAAAACTTACACCTGCACCGCATCTGGTGTTGCCACCGGAATTAGTGGAACTTGTACGGCAATTACTTGCACTGCTCCATCTGGAACTGGATATCTTGCGCAGACTGGCCTTGCCTACGCGGCCGGTGGAAGTGGGACTTTTGGTTGCGACACAGCCAATGGCTACACTGGAACTAAAAACTATACCTGCACCACAGCGGGGGTAGCGACTGGAATTACAGGAACTTGCACTGTGGCTGGACCTTGCACAGTTAGCGGCGCGACAAATGGCACTCACACACTAAACAGCTCAGCATTTTCAGGATCAACGATTCACGCTTTTGTTGCTACCAGCGCAGCTGGGGGTGCTTCGGCTACGTTTACTTTTACCTGCCCAACTGCGCGCAATGTTCAGGTTTTGGTGGTTGGTGGTGGCGGCGGTGGAGGTGGATGTATTAGCGGTGGTGGTGGTGCGGGAGGGCTTATCTACAGCGCCTCTTACGCGGTAAGTGCTGGTAACACTTCGGTCACTGTTGGTGTTGGTGGTATTGGCGGCAATGGTTGGAGCACGTTGCAACAACATGGTAAAAAGGGTGCAAACTCGGTATTTGGATCTTTAACAGCAATCGGAGGTGGAGGTGGCGTTGATCACAGGTATTCCGTAGATCCAATGCCTAAAGATGGTGGCTCAGGCGGAGGTGATGCGCTACATAATCAAGATGGTGTCGTAAAAAGTGGGTGGGGCGTTGGAAGTTCTGGACAAGGCAATAATGGAGGCGCCTGCTCATCTAATTGCTACGATCGTGCTGGAGGTGTTGGAGGCAGCGGATCTGCCGGTGGCAACTCGAGTGGATCTGTATCGGGAGTTGGCGGTAGTGGCTTGTATTACGGAACTATTTTTTCAAACAGCTACGGCCATTCTGGCTGGTTTGCTAGTGGCGGCAGTGGTGGTGTAAGAAGCGGCACGGGATCTGTTGGAACTGTGGCACAAGGCGGCGGCGGTATTGGCTCTGTAAATACAACTGGCGCAGTATCTGGCATGGCTAATACTGGTGGCGGCGGTGGTGGAGCTGGTTTTGATGCTGGTAATTCTGCGGTCGTTGGTGGTAATGGTGGCTCTGGCATCGTAATTGTGCGCTACGTTAACTAGAGGCTGTTAGTTAATTTCTTATTTTGTCAAAAAAGCGTTTATGCCAGAATCTGAGGCCAAATGAATGTCTAAAAAAAGAGGAGCCCTTTTTGGGGACTCCTCTTTTTTGTGTCAGAAGTTTTTGATAACTGCGTAAAATTTATTTTTTATCCAAACCATAAGCGTCGTGCAAAACGCGCACCGCTAATTCGCCATATTCTTTTGCAATCAAAACTGAAATTTTAATTTCTGAAGTCGAGATCAAAAGTAGGTTAATGCCTTTGTCGGCAAGGGTTTTGAACATTGTGTGAGCAACGCCAGAATGGCTAATCATGCCAACGCCAATTACTGAAATTTTTGCGATATTGTCGTCGATTCTGACTTCAGAATATTTGACTTCATCTTTGATTGATTCGAGAGCCATTTTAGCGCGCTCCAATTCTTCTTTTGCGGCAGTAAAAGTGATGTCGATAAATTTGCCATCCGCGCTGATATTTTGTACGATCATGTCAACATTGACTTCTTTGGTTGCTAAAGCGCCAAAGATTGCAGCTGACAAACCTGGGTGGTCAGGCATTTTAACCAAAGTGATTCTAACATCGTTTTTGCTGTAGCTAATTCCTGTGATTACGCGTCTTTCCATGATTTCCTCGTTATTATTGACTAAGATTGTTCCAGAATTTTCGTTGGTTTCTTCAAAAGTTGACAAAACTCTCACGCGCACATTATGCGCCATGGCCATTGCAACTGAGCGGGTTTGCAGAACTTTTGAACCGCTGTAAGCCATTTCTAACATTTCTTCGTAGGTCACTTTATTAAGCTTGCGAGCTTTGTCGGTGATGCGCGGATCGGTTGTGTATACACCGTTAACGTCAGTGTAAATGTCACACAAATCAGCTTTTACTGCTGCAGCAATTGCAACTGCTGAAGTGTCTGAACCGCCGCGGCCCAAAGTTGAAACGCGATTTGTTTTTGGATTAATTCCTTGAAATCCGGCAATTACAATTACGTCAAATTCTTCCAAAGATTTTAACAAAGCCTCTCCGTCAATTTCTTCAATGCGTGCTTTGCTTGGAACTTCGTCAGTGATAATTGGAATTTGCCAGCCCAAGAATGATCTGGCTTTGTAGCCAATTGATTGCAATTCCAAAGCCAGAAGACCGCAAGTAACTTGCTCGCCTGTGGCCACGATTGAATCATATTCCGTAAGGCTTTCGTTAGATGTCAAAGGTGAAACCTGATTACAATAATCGACCAATTGATTGGTCACGCCCGACATTGCTGAAACTACAACGATGATTTTATTTTTTTTATCGAGCTCGGCTTTTACTTTTTTGGCAACATTCTTAATGCGGTTGATATCACCAACCGAAGTGCCACCAAATTTTTGAACGATTAACATTGTTTGATTTTTGTTAGAAGAAAGGGGTAGCGATTGTTTTTAGCGGAAATTTTTTCTCAAGAAAAACTTGTGGCACAGTTGCGGCCAAAAGAATTGATTTATCAATTACCCAACTTTAAAAAATCGCTTCACAAATTTCCCATTTTTAAAAAATAAGTTCCCCTTCACATGCAATTCTTCCGTAAGCTCGCAGGCAATATCCTTTTCAAAATTTTCTTAGCGTTTGTTGCTTTGGCATTTGTGTTTTTTGGCATTAGTGGATTTCTCATGGGCAATCCAAATTCTTGGGTGGTGAAAGTTGGCAGAACTACCATTGGTCAAAGCACTTTCAACAAGGCGTTGCAAAACGATCGCGAAATTATCATCGCTTCAAATAAAAGCCCTGAAGCCCTGAAATATTTGGAATCAGAACAATTTAAATCTGCCGTTTTAGGCAGAATGGTAAACCGCATCATGGTTGAAAAATTGCGTGATGAATTTGGCGTTTCAGCTAGCAGAGAATTGATTTTGCAATCAGTTGCCAAAGATCCGAATTTCAGAAATAAAGAAGGCAAATTTGATCGCGAAGTTTTCAAAAGTTTCTTGGCTAAAAATGGTTTTAACGAAGAAAAATACATCAATGAAATTGCCAATGATGTGGTGGCGACAATGATTATTCAAACCATACCAATGGCGTCTCCAATCAATCTTGCAGCGATTGTTGAATCGGAAAATTTCAAACAAGAAAAACGTCTCTGCGATGTTGTGACAATCTCAGAAAAAAATGTCAGCGCTGTGGCAAAACCAAGTGATGAAGAAGTGGCAAAATTCTTTGAAGAAAATAAGCAAAAATATGCCGCTCCTGAAATGCGCAAAGTTTCTTACGTGCATTTTTCTAAAAGCAATTTCGCTAAAGATTTTGCGGTTTCTGACGCGGATGTTTTGGCTGAATATGAAAAAAATAAACAAAATTATTTGAAGCCAGAAAGCCGAATTTTTTATCACATTTTATTCGAAGAAGAAAAGGCAGCGAAAGAATTTTCACAAAAATTGGATGATGCTACCAAGTCAGACAAATCAAAGCATAAAGCCGAATTTGTTAAGCTAGCAAAAGAGCTGCAAAAGAAAGATGAAAAGGCTTTGAAGCTTGCCGTAATTCAAAAAGATTTAATTCCTGAATTAGCAGAACCAACTTTCAAAATGGCTCTTGATGAACGCAGTGCGGTTTTGAAAAGCCCGTTAGGATTTCACATTTTCTTGCTTACCGAAATTAAAAAATCACAACCAGCGCCTTTTTCTGAATTGAAAGCAGGCATCAAACAACAAATGCTTGAAGGCAGAGAAGAGAAGGTTCTTCAAGCTAAGACTGCTGAAATTGATGATGCACTTTTAACTTCAAATTCAATTGAAGCAGTTGCTCAAAAATTCAATTTGAAAGCTGTTGAAACAGTGACAATTGATCAAATGGGGCAAACTGAAAAAGGCGTTGAATCTGCGGTAGTAAAAAGTTTCGACAATTTTGCTAACAATGCTTTTGCCGCACAAAAAGGTCAGGCTTCTAAAATTTTCTACGCGATAAAATCTGCCGGATTTTACGCTTTGAAAGTTGAAGAAATCGCAGTGGCTCACGATAGAAAATTGGAAGAAGTTAAGTCGCAAGTAGTTGCTGATTTGATCAAAAAACATCAGTCACAAGCCTTGCAAACCTTAGCTAAAAAGATTGGCGATGAATTAAAAGCTAATCCAAATTCAGTTGCTGAAGTTGCTAAAAAATACAAATTGAAGCTTGAAAAAAATCGTGAATTTCCACGCATTTTTTACATGACTTTCCAAGGTCGCCAAGTGCCTTACCAAAATCAATTTTTGGAAGAATTATTTGCGGTTAAAGTTGGTCAAGCCACGTCAGTTGTGGCAAGTTCTCCACAAGAATTTATGGTTGGAATTTTGCGCGAAGTGAAAAAATCATCAATGGCATCAGCGCAATCTGAGTCGGCAAAAAGACAGGCGTCAGAGACTTTCAAAACTGATATTCTGCAAGAGTTCAACAATTACTTACTCGCCAAAAATCCGGTGAAAGTAAATGACAAACTTTTGGGTAAAAAAGAAGCGGCCCAATGAGTTTTAACTTTACCCAAAATGAATTTGACGCGGCGCTAGAAAAATCTGGCGCCACGGTTTTATTTAAAAAAATCTCCGCTGACATCATCACGCCGGTACTGGCGTCCCTCAAGGTTGCAAAGCATTTTCCTAATCATCATTTTTTATTCGAATCAGCCGAAAACGGTAACAATAAAGGCCGCTTTTCTTTGCTGGGATTCATGCCCGATTTAATGTGGAAATGTGTTGGTGAAGAATCATTCATCAATGCTGATTTTGCAAAAAATCCGCAGAATTTTAGCCAAGAAAAAGGCGATGTTTTAAACAATTTACGCGCGCTTATCAAAAAATCTCACATCGATTGGAGCATCTTAAATTATGGCTCGGGCGCACTTCCTTCGATGAGCGCCGGAATTTTTGGCTACATGGGTTACGACATGGTGCGCTTGATGGAAAAAATTTCTAATCGCGGACTTGCAGATGAGCTAAAAATTCCTGACAGCATTTTTATTCGCCCGCAAATCATTGTGGTTTTTGACAATCTTTTTGACTGCGCTTTGATTTGCGCGCCGGTTTTTTCTAAGCAAAAATATCAAGATGTGGTGGCGCGAATTTCTGCTGCGGAAGAAATTTTGATGGAGCCTTACGAGGCCAAGCCAATTGCGGCTAAAACCGATTTTAATTTCACCTCAAATTGCACTGAGAAAGAATATTGCGACGCGGTTGAGCATTCGAAAAAATACATTACCGACGGCGATATTTTTCAGGTTTTACCTTCGCAAAGATTCACTTCGAATTTTGACAAAAGCCTTCCAGAATTCGCATTTTATCGCGCGCTGCGCTCGGTGAATCCTTCGCCGTTTTTATTTTATTTGAAGCTGGATGATTTTGTTTTGAGTGGTTCTAGCCCAGAAATTATGGTGTCGCTAAAAGGCGAGAAAGTTACAGTCAGGCCACTTGCGGGCACCAGAAAAAGAGGCGCTAATTTAGAAGAAGATAAAAAAATTGCTGCTGAACTTTTGAGTGACGAAAAAGAAATTGCCGAACATTTGATGTTAATCGATTTGGGACGACACGACGCCGGACGCGTTTCTAAAGAAGGTTCGGTGGTGGTTACAGAAAAAATGGTGATCGAAAATTATTCGCACGTCATGCATATTTCTTCCAATGTTGAGGGAATTTTGCGCGATGATCTTGATGCACTTGATGCCTTAATTTCGGGGTTTCCGGCTGGCACTGTCAGTGGCGCTCCAAAAATTCGCGCCATGGCAATCATTGAAGAAATCGAAAAAGTAAAACGCAGTTTTTACGCCGGATGTGTGGGATATTTTGCCAGCAACGGCGACATGGAGACCTGCATCACTTTGCGTTCAGCTTTGATCAAAGATCAGAAAATTTATTTGCAAGCGGGTGCCGGCGTGGTTTTTGATTCTGATCCAAAATCAGAATATCAAGAATGTATCAACAAGGCCTTAGGTTTGGTTAAGGCTTGTGAGAAGATTGCAGAATTTGTCTAACGTTATTAGGTCCCTGAGCAAAGCGCAGCGTCGTCGAAGGGCCTGAAACTCGAGGTTCCGGCCCTTCGACGACGCTGCGCTTTGCTCAGGGACCTATTAAATTTGGAAAACAAATTCCGAGTTCTTGCTTTTAAAATCACCAATGAATTAAAGTGCGCGCTACTTAGATAGATCCTGTTCAAACTCCAATTTCCTCTTACAATGATTCAAGAATTACCTTTAATGCGCAAGGCAACCGCCGTTTGGTTGGTTGAAAACACTTCGCTGACATTTTCTCAAATCGCTAGTTTTTGCGGTTTGCACGAGCTTGAAGTTCAAGGCATTGCAGATGGCGATGTGGCTTCAGGCATCATCGGACAAAATCCGTTTTTTTCTGGTCAATTAACTCGCGAAGAAATCACTAGATGTGAGCAAAATCCTGAAAGCAGATTGGTCATTAACAAAAGCGCTGGATCTCAAGTTAAATCAACTGAGAAAGCTTCAAAATACACACCAATTGCACGTCGCCAAGACAAGCCAGATGGCATTTCTTACTTGCTAAAATATTACCCAGAAATCACCAACGGCCAAATCAAAAAATTGGTTGGTACTACAGATAAAATGATCGACTCAATCAGAAGTCGCGCTCACTGGAACATGAAAGGCATTAAGCCAAGAGACGTTGTGCTTTTGGGTCTTTGCAGCCAATCACAATTTAACGATGTGATCTCACAAGTTAAATCAGGCGCCGAAGAAGAAACTCCAAAGCCAGTTAAAAAAAGAAAACCAGCAGCTAAAAAATAATGAAATTAGAAATCGGCCAAGCGGCACCTTTATTTGCGGTTCAAAGCGACGAAGGTAATGAAATCGAGCTTTCAGAGCTTAAAGGTAAAAATGTTGTTTTGTATTTTTACCCAAAAGATGACACACCGGGTTGCACCATTGAGGCCCAAGATTTTACTAAAAAAATCAAAGAATTTGAGAAGCTTGATTGCATCGTTTTAGGTGTGTCAAAAGATAGCGCTAAGGATCATTGCAAGTTCATCGAGAAATATAATTTGGCCTTCAATTTGTTGGTTGATGAAGACGCCACGCTCTGCAAAGAATATGGCGTCATCAAAGAAAAATCGATGTTTGGTAAAAAATATTTGGGCATTGATCGCACGACTTTTTTGATCGACAAAATGGGCAAAATTGTGCGTATTTGGAATTCGGTAAAAGTTAACGGTCACGTTGAAGAAGTTTTAAAAGAATTAGCGAAATTGGCCAAAGCCTAAAATCACTTGATCTTTCTACTTCGGTAAATAAGTTGCCGCGCTCTTTTGTTTTCAGGGCCGTCTTGCAAGGCTCGCAAATGATGATGATTTCCACAACTTTCAACAAATTAAATAAACTTTTAGGAGCGACATGTCTGTAGTTTTTAAAGCAGAAAAAAGAGAAAATCTTGGTACTGCTGCATCCAGAAAAATCAAAAGAGAAGGACGCATTCCAGCCGTTATCTACGCATCAGAAGGTAATGTTAACCTTAGCTTAGATGTTAAAGAATTCGAACATGAATATTTCAAAGGAAATGTTCTAACTGCAGTTGTTGAGCTTGAGCTTGGCGGCAAAAAGTTAAAAGTTATTGCTCACAAAGTTGAGCTTGATCCAGTTTCTGATCGTCCAGTTCACGTTGATTTCTTGGATTGCAACAGAACTAAAACAATCCGTGCTCAACCAAAATTGGTTTTCATCAACCAAGACAGATCTCCAGGATTGAAAAAAGGTGGTTTCTTGCACACCGTACTTCGCAAAACTTCAGTGATTTGCGACAGTGTTGAATGCATCCCAGAAAAAATTGAAATCGATGCAGCAACTTTGCACTTAGGTTACAAAGTTAGAGCTGAAAATTTAGTGCTTCCAGCTGGCGTGAAATTGGCTAAAAAAGGCAATTTCTTGATCGCTTCAGTTGTAGGTCGCGGTAAATCTGAAGAAGATCCAGCAGCTGCAGCAGCGGCAGGTGGAGCTGCTCCAGCAGCAGCAAAAGCTGAAGAGAAAAAACCAGCAGCTAAAAAGTAAGATTCTAAAGAAATATGGTTCGAAAAAAAGGGAGTCCTCGAAAGAGGCTCCCTTTTTTGTTGTCGGGAGTTTTTGTTACTCGAGTCAAAACCTCTTCTTTTCAAGGGATTCATCTACTTAACTAGCCAAAGTCAATCCCCCCTCGATGTCACCCCGTCTTAACGACGGGGTCCACAGTGCTACGAGTTCAGAAGTAAAAAATAAAATTCATGCCTTGCGACGAGATGGACCCCGTCGTGAAGACGGGGTGACATCGAGGGGGGATTGGTTTTGCCTAGTTGGCGAAAGAAAAAGAAGGTGAGAAACACCAAAAAAACACAACTAAAAGTAGAATTAGCTAGTTGCGATTTTGAGAGGTCGAAATCTTAACAGCATTGACCTCACTGGATCCGAAAAAAAAGTAGGAAGCTGCCGGCCCGGCAGTAATTTCTAATTTACAGTGATTTTTTGCCCGGAAGTTTAGCAAAAATCGGGTCAGTAATTTTTGTCGAAAGCAAAGTTGCTAACCAAACCACGAAATAAAGCGGGAAAGGAAAAGCGATGCGTGATTTATTTTGTTCGAGTCCGCGTTTGACAATTTGCGCACATTTTTCTGGAGCCATTAAAAAAGGCATCGGAAATTCATTCACATCGGTCATCGGAGTTTTGATGTAGCCGGGGCAAATCAAATTTACCGCAATTCCAATCTTTCCCAAATTGCCGCGCAGCGCTTCGCCGTAAACGCGCACCGCAGATTTGCTGGCGGAATAAGCTGGTGAACTTGGTAAGCCGCGAAAGCCGGCGAGCGACGAAACCAAAGCGATTTGGCCGCTTCTTCTTTCTTTCATTTTCTCAATTGCTGGGTGAATCAAATTTAAAACCCCGTTCAAATTAGTAGAAAAAATTTTCTTCACCTGTGCAAAAGATTCTAAGCCGCCCGCGGTTCCGGCGGAAATTCCGGCATTGGCGATGACCAAATCTAATTCGTGATTTTCTTCAATTTTTTCGATCCAATTTTTCATCGCGACTTCATCGCAAACATCGGCAATTTCTAAAAGAACGTTTGCTTTTAATTCCTCACAAAGAATTTTTGTCGCTTGCAATTTTTCTAAATTTCTGCCGCATAAAAATAAATTCACATTCGGCTTAGAGTAAGCAACTGCAAGGGCGCGACCGATTCCACTGCCAGCGCCGCTAATCAAAATATTTTTGGGATTTTTCATAAATGAAGTCGAAATTTATTACGTTTGAAGGAATTGAAGGCTCTGGAAAATCAACGCAAGTGAAGAAATTGCACGAGTTTTTTTTGGCAAAAAATCTAGCTTCAGTGCTAACTCGCGAACCCGGTGGAACTAGGGCATCGGAACGCATCCGTGAAATTTTAATTGATGAAAAAATCGAAAAGCTTGAAGCAAAAACTGAATTATTTTTAAACTTCGCCGCGCGTCTAGAACATGTTGAGAAGCTGATTAAACCAAGCTTGGCACAAAAAAAAATCGTAATTTCTGACCGCTTTTTTGATTCAACTTACGCTTACCAAGGCAGCGCTTTTGGTCTTGAAGAAAAGCTGATTGACGATGTTAGAAAAATGACCATTGGCGATTTTGCACCCGACATTACTTTTTTAATTGATGTGCCGGTGGAAGTAGCATTTGCACGCATCACCAACCGCTCTGACAATAATCGTTACGAAAAATTGGGCCTCGATTTTCATCAAAAAGTTCGTGAAGGTTTTTTGCATCTGGCGAAGAAAAATCCACGAATTAGGTTGATTAACGGCGCACAAAATCCGCAAGAAATTTTTACAGAAATTACTCAAATCTTAACCTCAATTTAAATTTTATGAAAAAAAGAAATAAGATCGCTCTAGTTGGTGCAGGCAACATTGGTGGAACTCTAGCTCATTTGGCTGGATTGAAAAATCTTGGCGACATTGTGATTTTAGATGTGAACGCGGGCGTTGCTCAAGGTAAAGCTTTGGACTTAGAACAATCTTCTGTGGTTGAAGATTTTGACGCAAAGATTACCGGCACTTCTGACTATTCTGACATTGCGGGCGCCGATGTTGTAATCGTAACTGCGGGCATCGCGAGAAAGCCTGGCATGAGCCGCGATGACTTGATGGCGACCAACACTTCAATCATTAAATCAGTTGCCGAAGGGATCAAAAAACATGCGCCCGATGCATTTGTAATTGTCATTACCAACCCTTTGGACGCGATGGTTTATGTGATGCAAAAAGTTTCAGGGCTTCCAGCTCACAAAGTGGTGGGAATGGCTGGCGTGCTTGACTCGGCAAGAATGTCACTTTTTTTGGCGCAAGAATTTAACGTTTCAGTTGAAGACGTAAATGCCTTCGTTTTGGGCGGACATGGCGACACCATGGTGCCACTAATTCGTTACTCTTCAGTTGCTGGGATTCCAGTGCCTGACTTGATCGAAATGGGTTGGACAACCAAAACTAAAATCGATGAAATCGTACAAAGAACTCGGGATGGCGGTGCAGAAATCGTGAAACTTTTGGGCACCGGTTCAGCATTTTACGCGCCAGCTTCTTCAGCAATTTTGATGGCTGAAAGCTACCTTTTTGACAAAAGAAAAGTTCTGCCAGTTGCAGCAAGTTTGAACGGCGAATATGGCGTCAAAGACATGTATATCGGCGTTCCAGCGGTTATTGGTAAAAACGGTGTGGAGAAAATTGTTGAGATCAAATTGAACTCACAAGAACTCACAATGTTTAATCGCTCGGTGGATGCGGTTAAGAAATTGATCGAAGAAGTTAAGTTGTAAAGATTAGCAGGGCCAGTCATGAAATCATGATTGGCCTGCTTCTAGCGCAAGCAGATGAGCAACATCGAAATCAAAAAATCCAGACTCGCCTTTATCTATTTCTGCATTTTAACAGCGTTTTGCGTTATTATTTTGCGGATGATTTTCATCGTTGCTTTTGGTGACAAAGTAAAAATCAGTGGCATTTACGATCCTCGTTTGGCGGGGCGTCGCGCTAATATTTACGATCGAAATGATGTTTTAGTTGCGACCGATTTGAAGACCAAATCGCTTTATGTCAGCAGTGTTTTAGTGAAAAATCCTCAAGCGATTTCTAAAGGCTTGGCGGCGATTTTTCCCGACCTTTCTTACGCTGAAATTCTCAAAAAAATCTCTGAGGGAAAAAATAGTAAACAATGGATTCTAATCAGGCGCAACCTGACTCCAACCCAAGTTGAAAATGTGCAAAATATGCAAATGGCGGGGCTGCTTTTTGAAGATGATCGCATTCGGGTTTACCCACAAAAATCAATCGCCAGTCACTTTGTTGGTTACGTTGATTTAGACCGCAAAGGCTTGGCGGGCATGGAGATGCAGTATGATCGCAAATTGATGCGGGGAGATGATTTGCATTTGGCGCTTGATGTGCGTGTGCAAGATATTTTGCATGATGAGTTGGTTAATGGCATTGAAGAATTTCGCGCTAAAGCAGCGGCTGGCGTGGTGATGGATGTAAATACCGGTGAGATTCTGGCGCTTTCATCGCTGCCAGAATTTGATCCGAATTTGCAACATGAAGCAGATCCAGATGAGCGTTTCAACCGCGTCACTAACGGCGTTTATGAACTTGGTTCGGTGTTTAAAGTATTTACCAACACCACAGCTTTTGAAAAAGATTTGGTCAAAATGAATGACTCTTTCAACGTGCGCGACCCGATAAAATATGGGCGCTTCTCGATTAAAGATGACCATCCTTTTAAAGATGACATGACGGTTGCGGAAATTTTTGATCACTCTTCCAACATCGGAACTGTCAAAATCGCTGCCAAAATTGGCATTGAAAATCAGAAAGAATCTTTGGCGAAATTGGGTTTGTTGAAAAAAATCGACACTGAATTTCCTGGCCTCGGCAAGCCAATTTATCCGCGCACTTGGAGCGAAATTAGTCTTTACACAATCGCTTACGGACATGGCATTGCAATCACGCCGCTGCATTTAGCTACCGCAGTTTCGGCGATTGTAAATGGTGGAACTTTGCACAATCCGTCTTTCTTAAAATTAGATGAGCAGCCAAGCGGCAAAAGAGTAATCAAGGAATCAACGTCAGACACCATGCGTCAAATGTTGCGTAGTGTGGCAATTGATGGAACTGGTAAAAAAGCTAACATCGAAGGTTACGAAGTCGGTGGAAAAACTGGTACGGCAAACCGCGCTGAATCTGGCGGCTACAACGAAAGCCAAACCATGGCGTCTTTTGTTGCGGTGTTTCCGATGTCGAGTCCGAAATATTTGGTTTACGTGATTTTTGATCGCCCGAATTACAGCTTTAATACTGGTGGGATGGTCGCGGCTCCTGTTGCCGGGAGGGTAGTGAAAAATATCGCACCACTTTTAGGAGTGCGCCCGCAGATCAATGCGGCACCTGTGGCAGAGAAAAAATTATAAATTTATTTCACCGCGCGCGCTAAAATGATGCCGCAAGAAATTGCCACATTGAGTGAGCGCATTTGATTTTTCATTGGAATAAAAACTCTTTCATGCGCTGATGCGGCTACGTCATCTGGCACTCCGGCGCTTTCACGGCCGAACATCAAAACATCATTTTCAACAAAATTAAATTTGCGGTAATCGACGCTGGCTTTGGTTGAAGCTAAAATTAAGCGCTGATTTTTTGCTAAAATTTCTGAGGCAAAAAAATCTTCGAAAGAAGCGTGACGAAAAATTTTGGCGTGGTGAATGTAATCTAGCGCTGATTTTTTTACGCGTTGCATATCAAGCGGAAAACCGCAGGGCTCAATGATGTGCAGCTCAGAATCAAAACAAACACAAGTGCGAATTATGGTGCCGACATTGCCGGCAATATCAGGTTGGTAAAGTGCAATTTTTGTCATGCTTTTGGTACAAAATTTTTCTTTTTAAAAAACAGTTTCAAAATTCTTTATTTCTAAAATCCTGTTTTTATAAACTTTTTTTCACAAATTTTTTTCACCTTCCATTCCTAGAAAATCAATGTCTCAAACTGTTAAAATCATTTTTATTTGCAAAGGAGAAAAGAAGGAATTTCAAGTTCCTCTTGGTACCACAGTTCTTGAAGCTGCTCATAATAACGATATCAATTTGGAAGGCGCCTGCGAAGGATCGCTAGCTTGTTCAACTTGTCACGTAGTAGTTGATAAAAGCTTTTACGACATGCTGGAAGCGCCAAATGAAGATGAAGAAGACATGCTTGATTTAGCCTTTGGACTAACTCCAACTTCCAGACTTGGTTGCCAGATTGTGATGACCAAAGAATTGGATGGGTTAACTCTAGTGGTTCCTGACGAAACTCGTAACGTATCAATTTAACACTTAACAAAAATCAAACTTCTTATGAGCAAAAACGCATTAGTGAAATTTGTGATTCTTTTAGTTGTAGTAACTCTGGTCTACAGCGTGTTCTGGTTCTTCAAAACCGGTCAATTACACAAGCAAGTTGAGAACTTCATCAATCAAAATAGCAACTACGTCTCAGTTGGTGAAGTTGCTGTTTCAGGCTTTCCGCTAACTCAAACAGTTACGATCAAAGATTTGAAATTCACTCTTCCAGGAGCATTGCTAAGCAAGCGTCAAACTCTGGTTAAACATCTTGAAGCTAAAGCCGGAATTTTTTCTTCTGATTTCGCCGTTACTTTGCCAGAGGGTGTTTTGGTTCAAGATTCTGACAATGTTGCATCAGCTGTTGAATTCAGCAAAGAACCTGAGATCAGCATTTCAGTTGCTGATGGCAGAATTGCTAAATTTAGTTACCTAGATTTCGGTTACAGAATTTCTGACCTTGAAAAAAATACTATCTATGCCGCAAGCAGCTCAACTATCACTCTTGAGTCTGTGATTGGTTCTGAAGATAAAGTCACAACTAAAATCAGTGCCAACATCAAAGATATCGAAGGTTTCGATGTTGTTGATATTTACAGAAATGTTTTCGAGAAAAAAATTACCGAAGGTTTAAAAACCGGAGAAATCGTTTTGGGTAGCGCTACTGTTGCTACTGATCCAGCAGCAGCTCCAGTAGTTGCTGCAGATGGTTCGGTTGTTGCTCCTGCTGCTGATGCATCTGCCGTTCCGGCTGCTCCAGTTGCCGCTGCTGATGCAGCAGCTGTTGTTGCTGCTGAGGCTCCTTTGGCTCCAATTGATCCTATAGCTCCGGCTAAAGCGGATGATAAACTTGCTGCAACTGCTACCGACACTAACTTAGTGAAAAGCAACTTTATGGCAGAAATCGAATATTCTTTGATGCCAAATAAAGATGATCAAAAAGCGCAAATTCCAACTGATCCAACTCAAATCCAAGAAGTTCCAGCGCAACATAACAAAGTGATTAAAGTTACGAGCCTAGAATTTTCTAACCCACTTTACAAAGTTAGCATTAATGGCGAAATGAACGCTCTTGCTGACGACAATATGCCTTCTGGTTCATTGGCAATCAAAGTGGAAAAAATTGATAATTTGATCAATCACTTGGTGTTGCACTTGGGTCAAATGACTGAGAAAAAACCGGTGACCACCGAAGTTCAATCAGTTGATTTGGCTGGAAACGGCACTTTAACTGAAGATGCTTACCAAAATTTCTTGAAGAAATTTTCAGCAAGCTTGGGTTTGGTTGCTAAAGAAGTGGCAGCTAAAAATGCAGTTAGCAAAGATGATGTTGCTCAGTTTGACATCAGAAGAGAGAAAAATTTGGAATTCTTGGTTAACGAAACCTCGATTCGTGAAATTCTTGGAAAATTCTAATAAATGAAAATCTCCAGCGCTCTAGCGCAAGCAAGGCTGGAGTTAGATTCAAAGGGCGTGAGTAGCAGTAAATTAGATTCACTAATTTTACTCTCTCACGCCCTTTTAGTTTCTAAGGAGCAGGTGATTTTTAATCCTGATCGCGAAATAGATGCGAGCCAGCAAAAAGTTTTTTTCGATTTAATCGCCCGCCGTGCGGCTCGTGAGCCAGTTTCTCACCTAATCAATAAAAGAGAATTTTTTGGTGAAGATTTTTTTGTTAGTAAAGATGTGCTCGATCCTCGCCCCGATTCAGAAAGTTTGATCGAATTAGTTTTTAAAACTTTCTTAGATAAAAATCAGAAACTAAAAATTTTGGAAGTTGGAGTTGGTTCGGGATGTCTAATTATTACTCTGCTTAAAGCTTACAAATCAGCGGATGCAATTGGTGTCGATATTAGCGAAAAAGCTCTAAAAATTTGTCAGAAAAATGCCGGAACTCATCAAGTAGAAAATCGTTTAAACCTACGAAAATCCGATCTTTTTTCCGCACTAAATCAAAATGAAAAATTAGATTTAATCATCTCCAACCCGCCTTACATTCCCTCGCAAGACATTGAAAACCTAGAGCCAGAAGTAAAAATTCACGAGCCAAGAAATGCTCTTGATGGCGGATTAGATGGTTTGGATTTTTACAAAAAAATCGCCATTGATGCGAAAAATTTTCTCAATGAAAATGGTAAAATAATTTTAGAAATTGGTTTTGGGCAAGAGCAAGAGATCATCGAGATTTTTGAAAAAGCAGGTTGGGCGTTTAATAGCTGGAACCTTGATTTGTCAGGCGTAGTCCGCTCTTTGTGTTTTAAATAAATTTTTTTAGCTTAAGCAAGATCAAGCCCGATTTCTGCTTGCACTTTGTTTTTCGATTTTTAGATTGCGCGCCCTTCTTACAAAGCTCTCTCCCCCATAAATTTTTTAACAAATGAAAAATACAGGAAAAATCACGCAGGTAATTTCTGCTGTCGTTGACGTGGAATTTGCAAATGGCGAAATGCCGGCGATCTACAATGCGCTTGAATGCCAAAATAACGGCAAAAAATTGGTGATGGAAGTTGCGCTTCACATCGGTGAAAAAACAATTCGCGCGATCGCGATGGATTCTACTGAAGGCTTAACTCGCGGCTCTGAAGTTATCGACACTGGTCGACCAATTTCAGTTCCAGTTGGTGAAGGCACGCTGGGCCGCATCATGAACGTAATTGGTGAACCAATTGACGAAAAAGGACCAATCGAAACTAAAGAATTAAATTCAATTCACGCTGAAGCTCCACCACTTTCTGAGCAAGCAACTGAAACTGAAATTTTGGTAACTGGCATTAAAGTTATCGACCTTTTGGCCCCTTATTCAAAAGGTGGAAAAATCGGTTTGTTCGGTGGTGCTGGTGTGGGCAAAACAGTTTTGATTATGGAATTGATCAACAACGTTGCCAAAGCGCACTCTGGTTACTCAGTGTTTGCCGGTGTGGGTGAAAGAACTCGTGAAGGAAACGATCTTTACCACGAGATGATGGATTCTGGTGTTATCGACATCAATAATTTGAAAAATTCAAAAGTAGCACTTGTTTACGGACAAATGAACGAACCACCTGGAGCTCGCGCTCGTGTTGCTTTGACTGGTCTTACTCAAGCTGAATATTTCCGTGATAAAGAAGGTCGCGACGTGCTTTTCTTCGTAGACAACATTTTCCGTTTCACTCAAGCCGGTTCTGAAGTTTCTGCATTGTTGGGTCGTATCCCTTCAGCTGTAGGTTACCAGCCAACTCTTGCGACTGAAATGGGGATGATGCAAGAAAGAATTACCTCAACTAAAAGCGGTTCAATCACTTCAGTTCAAGCCATCTACGTGCCTGCGGACGATTTGACAGATCCGGCTCCGGCAACTTCATTCTCGCACTTGGACGCAACAACAGTTCTTTCACGTCAGATCGCTGAAATTGGTATTTACCCAGCGGTTGATCCACTGGATTCAACTTCGCGCATCCTTGATCCGCGTATCGTTGGCCAAGAGCACTACGACATCGCTCGTGAAGTTCAAAAAATTCTACAAGCTTACAAATCACTCCAAGACATCATCGCGATTCTTGGTATGGACGAGCTTTCTGAAGAAGATAAATTAACTGTGGCACGCGCTAGAAAAATTCAGCGTTTCTTGTCACAACCTTTCCACGTTGCCGAAGTTTTCACTGGCGCGCCAGGAAAATGGGTATCTTTGAAAGATACCATCAACAGCTTTAAAGAAATCGTTACAGGAAAATATGATTACCTTCCTGAATCGGCATTCTACATGGTTGGCGGTATTGAAGAAGCAATCGCTAAAGGTGAAAAAATCTTGAAAGAAACTAAGTAATTTCATGGCCAATTTAAATCTCGAAATCATCTCACCAAAAGGCATCCTTTTCAAAGGCACTTGCCACATGACGACTATTCCATCTGTTGAAGGTGAAATTGGCGTCATGGCTGGTCACGAAGCTGTGATCGTCAGCTTAAAAGCTGGGCAGATCGTGGTTTATGACGACAAGCAAAACGTGGTTAAAAGTCTTGATGTTGAAAGCGGATTTGCTGAGCAATCTGCTGAGAAATTGTTGGTGCTGGCTGAGTAGGTCATCATTATTTTTCTACAAAAAAGCCCGTCACTTGTGAAAAAGTGACGGGCTTTTTTTTTGATAAAGTCGGGCATAATTAAAAGAATCTTACAAAAAGAGTCCTGTCATCAGTTTAGCTAGTTATTTGGAAACCCTAAACTCAATGAGATCCTCGAATGCTAACGCACGAGAGTTTTTTTGCAGTTTTCTACTTCTCTCTCGCAATCACAAAATCCACTAATTCCAATAACAGTGCCGCTTTGCCGCCGAAGATTTTTAGATGTCCTGCGGCTTGATCGCGCAGTAATTCTAATTGTTTCAAAGCAGCTTCAATGCCAATCACATCAACAATGCTGGCATTTTCTTTGGTTTTTTTATGAACGGTTTCATCGACTCCAACCTTGCCGACGCTGATTCCAACGTGATCTAGAATGTCGTCTTTAATTTGAAACGCTAAGCCCAAATCATGAGCAAAATAGCGCAAAGCGTGGCGCTCGTTGATTCCAGCATGACCAAGAATGGCGCCGATTTCGGCTGCGGCCATAAAAAGTTCGCCGGTTTTTAAGCGATGTAATTTAGCCAATTCTTCTTTTGTAATTTTTTGCTCAGCTTTTTCTAAGTCGATCATTTGGCCGCCGGCCATGCCTTTAAATCCTGCAGATTGCGCAACTGTTTTGATTAATTCACAGCGCGTTACGGCGTCTTTTGCGGTCTCTGGATCAGCTAAAATTTCAAAAGCATAAGTCAGTAGCGCATCGCCCGCCAAAATCGCTGTAGCCTCGGTAAATTGCTTGTGACAAGTCGGAATGCCGCGACGCAAATTGTCATCATCCATCGCGGGCAAATCATCGTGAATCAGCGAATAAACATGGATGAATTCCATCGCGGTTGCGGCGTTTAAAGACTCAAGAGGAGACACGGCAAAAATTTGGGCTGAGGCCATCACCAAAAAAGGGCGGATTCTTTTGCCGTCAGAAAGTGCGCTGTAGCGCATCGCTTCTACCAATTTTGAATCGTGAAACTCATGAGGTAATAAATCGCTCATGCGTTTTTGAACGAGGATTGAGCAGGCAAAAAGTGCTTCTTTTAGGGATTTGCTGAGCATTGATGAGAAAAAATTAAGTTAAAATTTCTCCCAAGTCATGCTGAGCTTGTCGAAGCATGATTCAAGGCACGGGCCAGAATCATGCTTCGACAAGCTCAGCATGAC
>CAIUFU010000055.1 GCA_903898475.1 uncultured Alphaproteobacteria bacterium
AGAGCTTTCAGATTTTTTGTTTGGCATTTCGTCTTTATTCGCCGATCTTCTTTTCTTCTTTAGAGTCGGCTTTTCATCAATTTGAATGGAAAGTGAATTTTCTTTTGGCTCTATAAATTCCACTTTCTTTAACAGTGGATAAGGCAATTTGGGATCAGATATTAGCTTGTAATTTCCTCTTTTGGTTTCGCGCAATTCGTATTTTTTGTTGGCAAATTGCGGAGTAATTTTTGAATGAAATTTTTGCTCTGGTTTTAGTAAAATATTTTGAGTTGCCGCCGGAGTTACAATTACACTTTTTTTAGAATTATCAGAAATTGAGATTGGATTTGCAGGTTTAGGAAGGGGTTGAACAAAACGCTGATTAACACTTCTTAAGTGAGCAGTTCTAATATTTTCAATCTTGTGTTTAATCCAACTTTTAATCGCAATAAAAATTGCCAAAGCCGCGGTAATTAAAGCAGAAATGCCAAGTCCGGTGGTGATGTGATAAATAATTTTATTGCCAATCAAATTGCAAATCCTCGAAAACTCCCCGCTATTTACAATCCAGATTGCGCTTAATTGGTGTTTTTCGCCATCAAACTCAGTTGTAATTGGCATATTTTCAAAACCACTTTTAACAAAAAATTTGGCCTGAAAATAAGAATTACAAATATCAAAATAAGCAAAAACAGAACCCTTATCTTTATACAGCAGATAAATTATTGATATTACTGAAGTTACAGCAAAAACAAAAAATAGGATTTTTAAAACTGCAAAAAGATTGCTTAGGTGATAAGGCAAATTTTCAAGGAAAGTCCTCACCTTGGTCATATTAATTTGATTACTTTGCTTTTATTTGAGTAAATTGTTAAGCAAACACTAATCACTAAAAATAGAGTGTCAATTAATTAGTTAACAAGTATACTATCCCCCGATTTTAGCGTAAAAATCTTAATGCGATTATGTGTAATGGCTCAAACTTGATCTGACACTTCGGCAAATTAAAGATGGAGTTGCTATGTGTGAAAGAGAAAGTGGACTCTTTCAAAAGAAATCAGAGTGGTAGATACAATAGAAATGCTCAATTTTCCTAGTTTGCTATATGATTTAGCAACTGGTCCGATTCAGATTCCTGTTTTGTTATACATGAGAAATCAGAAACAAGAAAAAACCAAAGAACAGAGTGCTTTTGAAAACGATGTTGCCAATGACATCTTGCGCTACAATAAAGCGAAGAACAAGTGATGATATTTGAGTTTGGTTACAAACACGACGCCGGCGGAAAATCTCGTCCATCATGGCCAACTGATTCTAAAATTAGTGCGGTGTTTTCTGAGTGCCAAAAATACCGTTATCAACTTCGTGAAATTTGGGATGAATCAAAACCATTGGTGATGTGGCTGCTCATGAATCCGAGTGTGGCTTGTATTGATTACGCTGATCCAACACTGATAAGAACTGGAAAATTTGCGCGCTCTTGGGGCTGTGGCGGACAGCTAGTCGCTAATGTTCACGCTTATCGTGCTACTGACAAAAACCGACTGCTGGAAGTAAAAGATCCCGTTGGCCCAGAAAATGATGAGATGATTCTTAAAATGGCCGATGAAGCCAAAACGATTGTGTTAGCTTTTGGACAACCGCCAAAAATGCTTCGCTCTCGTGGCCAAGAATTGATCAAGTTACTTCAACATCATTCGGGACTTTCTTATTTGCGTCTTTCGCAAGATGGAACGCCGAGCCATCCTCTTTACTTGCCATCGGATCTAGCTCCCAAACCTTACTAAATCTGCGTTAGTGACACCAGTGGTGACACAAATATCTAAACCCTGAAGTCCAACTGTTGCAAAAATTGTACCAGTTCAAAAAGCAATATGTGCAAACTGCATATTTAGGGGAAAATCCCACAGGATTTTGACTAAACCATTGATTATACTGATCTGAAGTCACTTTTCTATTTCCAGAAATCCTTTTTGAAGCAATAACATTTGAAAGCTGTCCAAATTCTTGCTATTTATCCGATTTTCCTTAAAATTCTCACTTAGTTGTAAAACATGCTTTTTATCAAAGTAAACCAAGCTTTGCCTGAGCAATTTCAAAACATGTAACTTTACAAATTTGTGAGTACTAACAGCGATATCATAACAGTTAAAGAATTGGCCAACTATTTAAAAATAGCGGAAAAAACGGCCTATCGCCTTGTTTTAGATAAAAAGATTCCGGGTTTTAAAGTTGGTGGTGCTTGGAGATTGCGTAAAAAAGAAATTGATGAGTGGATCGAAAAACAAACCAAGCAAATGTAAAATGACAAACTCAAAAGAAGCAAAGGCGCGAATCAAAATAAATAAACTTCTCGAAGAAGCTGGTTGGAGATTTGAAAACTCGAAGGATGGTAAAGCTAATATCCGTCTTGAGGCCAGCGTTAAGTTTCTGGATGGTGGAGATGATTTTGAAAATTCTCAAACTCACGATGGCAGAAGAGGTTCAATAGATTTCCTTTTACTCGATAAAGATCAAAAACCTTTGGTGGTGGTTGAAGCAAAAAAAGAATCTATCGATCCACTTTCGGCAAAAGATCAGGCCAAAAATTATGCACGAAGTTGTGGTGCGCGTTTTATCATTTTGTCCAATGGCAATATTCACTATCTATGGGATACGAAGCACGGAAACCCAGAAACCATTTCGCGTTTTCCAACTCAAGAATCGATAACGCAGTTTGAAAAATATCTACCAAATCCATTGGAATTAGTGGAAGCAGCAATTGATGAGAATTACATTATTGCATCGCAAATGCCTAATTTTGCATTAGATCCGTCTTTTAAAAATGACCTAACCAGATCTGAATTTCTGGCTAAAAATAACCTCAAACAACTACGCTTTTATCAAATTCAAGCAATCCGCGCAATTCAAGAATCAGCTAAAAAAGGCTCGCAGCGTTTCCTTTTTGAAATGGCAACTGGAACTGGTAAAACCTTAACTTCTGCCGCTGTAATTAAGCTTTTCTTAAAAACTGGAAACGCTCAAAGAGTTTTATTTCTGGTTGATCGCCTAGAGCTTGAAGAGCAAGCCAGAAAAGATTTTGAGAGATACTTAGGCAAAGACTACACGGTGAAGGTCTATAAAAAGCACCGCGATTCTTGGGCTAGTGCTGCAGTTGTTATTTCAACGGTTCAAACATTTTTGGCTGGAGATCGTTACAAAAAAGAATTCTCCCCAACTGATTTTGAATTAGTTATTTCTGACGAAGCTCACCGCTCAATTGGTGGAAACAGTCGAGCTGTTTTTGAATATTTTGTAGGCTATAAACTTGGTTTGACTGCCACTCCAAAAAACTATCTGCACGGTTTTGATTCTAATCTTTCCGACACCCAAAGAGAATATGAAAGAAGGTTGTTAATTGACACCTACAAAACCTTTGGATGCGAAGCAGGAATTCCAACATTTTCTTACGACTTAGAAAAAGGTGCCGATGACGGTTATTTGATCAAACCAACGCTTGTTGATGCCAGAACCGAAATAACCACTCAGCTTTTATCTGATGAAGGATACTCAGTTTTAAGAAGATCGGAAGATGGTGAAGAAGCCGAGGAAAAATTTAACGAAAGACATTTTGAGAGAAAAATCTTCAACGAAGCAACTAATGTTGCGATGTGCCAAGCTCTAATTGAAAATGGACTTTATGATCCAATCGCCACGCAACTCGGAATTCAGCTTTTTGGTAAAACAATCGTCTTTTGCGTAAGTCAAAGCCATGCCTCTAGAATTGCTAATATTTTAAATAAAATTGCTTCTGAAAAATGGCCTGAAACTTATGGCGATTCAACCTTTGCTGTGCAGGTAAGTTCGCAAGTTTTTGATGCTGGGCAAATGACCATCAATTTTGCCAATAATTATCTAAATGGTCGTGTTAGCAAACCTCAGGGTTACGAAAGCAGTAAAACCAGAATCGCTGTCACTGTGGGAATGATGACAACTGGCTATGATTGTCCAGATTTACTAAATCTTGCGTTAATGCGTCCAGTTTTTTCACCATCTGATTTTGTGCAAATAAAAGGTCGCGGCACCAGAAAAAATAAATTTGAGTTTGAATATTCGCGCGAACAAAAATTGGAAGCCGCCAAGGATAAATTTAAATTTTTCGACTTCTTTGCCACTGCGCAATATTTTGAAAAAGAGTTCAATTATGATGAAAAAATCGAATTACCAAAAATCAAAGATTTAGAAAAAGAAGATCAAGATTTTAGTGAAGAAAAACAAAAGAACTCAGATAAATCTCCAATTGATTTAGCAACTAAAGATCAAATTCAAACCTACGAAGAAACCCCTGAGGGAATTATCATGCGCATTGACCGCGAAGGCTTTAAAAAAGCGGTTCAAGAAGATATTTCTGACAATGAAAATTTAAGAAATTTGTGGCAAAATGGTGACGAAGAAGAAGCGGAAGATTTTGTAAAAAAACATGTTTTTGACAAACCAAAACACTTCTTAAATCTCGATAAAATTCGCCAAATTTTTAATGTTGATCGCCGCATTTCGGTGAAAGAATTTTTGCAATTTGCCTTTGGTGACAAAGAAGGATTCGAAAGCAAAGATGAGCTGCTTGACCTAGAGTGGCAGAAGTTTGTCGATATTCATCATGTTGACCAAGACCATTATCAAGCCACCAAAAACTTCTTCAAAGCCTACATTGTTGATGAAGAAGTGCGCGATATTGTGAAGACAAGACAACTAGCCCGTTTCTACAACTGCGCTTCTTTCGATTTTGAAGAATATCAAAAACTAAACGGATTCAAAACTGCCGTGCCGCAATATGTTAACGATTATACTTACCACTTAACCAACCTCTAAACCCAGAAACAATCTAAGTAAATTATGCTAAACCAAGAAACCAAGCGCCACATCGACAATGCCCGTCAAATTTTGGTTGGTGTGGTGCCAAATCCATCTTCGCAAATTGATCAAATCACCAATGCACTGATTTATAAATTCATGGATGACATGGATGAAGCTTCAATCAATGCCGGCGGTGATGCGGTATTTTTTGTTGGCGATTTGGAAAAGTATTCTTGGGGTAAGTTGATGGATTCTAAAGTCACCAATCAAGAAAAGTTAAATCTTTATTCTGAAGCCTTAACCAAATTTTCTCAAAGTGCGCAACTACCAGAACTTTTTCGCAGCATTTTTAAATCTGCCTTTTTGCCACATCGCTCACCTGAAGTTTTAGATCTCTTTCTCAAAGAAATTAAATATTTCGATTATTCAAATTCTGAAGAGCTAGGTAACGCCTACGAATATTTGCTTTCAATAATGTCTTCACAAGGTGACGCCGGACAATTTCGCACACCACGCCATATCATTGATTTTATTGTTGAAGCAACAAACCCAAGCAAAGATGACCGCATTCTTGACCCTGCTTGTGGAACCGCAGGTTTCTTAATCAGTTCTTACAAACACATCTTAAAACAGCATGACGGAATTGATGATCCCGAAAAAAAAGAAAAGCCACTTACACCGCAAGAAAAACAAAAACTAATGCAGAATTTTCACGGCTATGACATTGACCCAACAATGGAACGCATTGCCGCGGTGAACATGTATCTTCACCAATTCAAAAACCCAAAAATCTTTCAGTACGACACTCTTTCAAGTGACGAAAAGTGGTCAGAGAAATTTGATATAATTCTTGCCAACCCTCCATTCATGAGCCCTAAAGGTGGAATTAAACCTCACTCAAAATTCAGCATTCCTTCCAACCGCAGCGAAGTTTTGTTTGTTGATTACATCATGAACCACCTACGCCCAGAAGGTCGAGCTGGCATAATTGTGCCTGAAGGAATTATTTTTCAGTCGGGAAACGCCTACAAAACTTTACGCAAAAATTTAATTGATGATGGGCTTTACGCGGTTGTAAGCTTGCCAAGTGGTGTGTTTCAGCCCTACAGCGGCGTTAAAACCAGCGTCTTACTGCTAAACAAAAAACTCGCCAAACAAAGCAGCGAATTGCTTTTTATTAAAATTGAAAATGACGGATTTGACCTTGGTGCTCAAAGGCGTTCAAGTGCAAAGAACGATTTGCCACAAGCTTTAGAAATTCTGCAAAAATGGCAAATAGGTGAGAAGCTTGAAAACAAATTGGCCAGCTTTGTTGAGAAAGAAAAAATTGCTGAAAATGGTGAGTATAATCTAAGCGGTGATCGCTATCGCATCACAACCGATTACAGCAAAGCCAAATGGCCGATGGTAAGGCTAGGAGATGTATGCGAGATAGGATCAAGCAAAAGAGTTTTTGAATCTGAATGGAGAGATAGTGGAATACCTTTTTACCGAGCTAGAGAGATAGTTAAGTTAGCTCAAAATGGATTTGTGGACAATGCTTTATTTATTTCCGAAGAGATGTTTTGTGATTATTCTGGGAAGTACGGACAACCTTTAAAGGGGGATTTAATGGTTACCGGAGTCGGAACTCTTGGTGTATGTTATAGAGTCAAAGAAGGTGATAAATTTTATTTTAAAGATGGTAATATCATTTGGTTAAAAAACTTTATAAGAGAAGCTAATTCATGTTTTATAAAGCATTTATTTGACTGTGCAGACTTTATAAAGGATCAGATAGATGCTGGTGCGGTTGGTGGTACGGTTGGTACATACACCATAACTAATGCAAAAAATACAATTATTCCTCTACCACCTATCGAAGTTCAAGAGCAAATCGTGCGCGAAATTGAGGATTATCAATCTGCTATCAGCGAAGCAAAAAATCTAATTAAAGAGCAGGAGAAGAAAATTAAGTTTGCCATCAACAAACTTTGGGAG
>CAIUFU010000056.1 GCA_903898475.1 uncultured Alphaproteobacteria bacterium
CAACTCACTAACTGGAAACAATCCTAAATAATGACTATCGCCGATAAGAGAACTTAATTTAGAAACTTCATCTTCAGTAAAATAAATTTGTGCTGCCGGCGGAGAATATGATCTTTCAATGACTTGCAAGGTTTCAGAATTTAACAATGATCTGAATTCTAAGAAATTATTATGCATTACTGCACAGTAAGAAAAGAGATCTGCTACAGTGATGCTTTGCAAATCATCCTCTTCGACCATTTCTTCATTTTTAAACAGATCTTTTGCAAACCTTAATCCATCTTCTGTTAAAGATTGGTCAATTTTGCATTGGCCCAATGGAGATTTTAATGATTCGTATTTGCTATCAAATCTTCCACCAACAATTTCCAGAGTAAGTTTTTTCGATTTAAACCGATGCGGAATAAATCGCACAGTTTGCAATGCCGAATCAGCGCCTAATGGCGATACAAAATCTTTTAATACAACTTCAAAAGCATCTTTGCTCCATTTGTCGAAACGTCTACCTTCCTGTTTTTCTACAAAATTTTTAAAAAGCTCAACCTGCAAGACCTCTTCGGTTGGATACATTTTTCTACAAATACTTGGAAAAGAAGTGAGGGGGAGTAAGCATGAGATAAAATTTTCGGCAATAGCCTTATTTTTAAGTATGCTGGTAGGATCACTAAAAAACCCAGCTTTAACCAATTCGACAAAATGATCTTCAGATGCACTACCACTAACTACAAACCATTGAGAAGCAAAATCTGCTGCTTTTTGATGGTTGGAAAAGTAGCCAAGAGCCACTTTAAGATTCTCAAAACTTAAAGTGTTTCCCGGACTTTTAAGCCACTCTCTAAAAAATTCACCTTTCTTATAATCTGTCTCACTGAGTACTTTTTCTAGAAAAATTAATTGTGAGTTATCATTCACAGAAGACTCTCTGTGAAGCAAATCTGCATTTTTCATTTACTGTAGCTTATTTGAATTATTAGCAACGAGTCCTTCAGAAATTTAAAGAAGGCGGAAAATTAATTTTGAAACTCCGAACTATCTCAAGTGATCATGATTTTTCGCTGCACCAAAAGCTTGGGTTACCGTCACTTTCACCGGAGAGGTTTTTGGAGTTCTCGCCTGATTCTCGGTATTGACAATGTCGCACAAAATATCCAAAGAAACTCCGCCATCGTGACACATGCAAATCGTAAAAGTTTTTCTGTCTAAACTTTGAACCGTATTTCGATTAATAACGCGCAAGCCACCTTGAGAATTAGTGCGCGAAAGCAAAAACAAACGATTCAGAATTTTTACGTAACTATCAATGCGCGGATTTTTATGAGGCGGAATCTTGCCGCTCATGATCTGCTCATCAGTCGCATTAATCAAATAATCAAAAATCAGCTCAGCAACTTCAGCGGTTTCTTCTTCAATTCTTTGAAAAACTTCACTAATTGATTGCAGATTTTCCATCATTTCCGCCGAAGCATTTTTTGGAACTGCTGAAGGCGTTTGTAAATTTTTATCTTCCAAAAAGTCAGTTTTCTTGGTCATATTTTTAAATAAATTTTTTAATCAGGTGAGAAATTTCTAGCAAAGCCACATTTTTAGATTCAAGCCTAGCCTTTACAAAACCAAGCACTCGTGGCATGTAATTCAAATAATTATGCTTGCCGTCACGCACTGAAAGACGTGCGAAAATTCCTAGAATTTTCATATTGCGCTGCAGCGATAAAATTTCGTAATCGGTTTTAAACGCCTCTTTGTCACAATCTGCGCGCTTTAAATAATATTCCAAAAGTTTCGTGCGATTTTCTTCACTGACATCTCTTCTTGCATCTTCAAGTAGAGAAACCAAGTCGTAAGCTTTTGAACCAAGCACAGCGTCTTGAAAATCAAGCAGACCAACTTGTTTTACGCCGTCGCGACTTGGCAAAATCATTAAATTGTCGGCGTGGTAATCACGCAAAACCAAAACCGGATCTTCATTTTTTTGCAAATGATCGCGCAAAGACTTCATCTGTGCCATTTGGTCAAAAACTTGAAACCACAAAAATTTAAATAAAGCGCGATCCTGCAAACTCATCGATTTTTTTTGCAGCGGCAAATACCAATCAATAAACAACATCACTTCGCGAAAAAGCAGCGCGTGATTGTAAGTTGGAACATCTTTTGGCGCGTCTTTCTTATGCAGCTCAAGCAAGCAGGCGCAGGCTTTTTCGTAAAGCTCTAATTCTTGCGAAACATCCCGCGCTAAAACTCTGGTG
>CAIUFU010000057.1 GCA_903898475.1 uncultured Alphaproteobacteria bacterium
CTGACGCGCCACTCGATGTTGTAATTGCTCTTTTTTTGCATGGTTCGTAAAAGTAAATCTAAAGAAAATTAATCAACTATTTCACTGACAAAATGATCGGAAAACTCCGCGGTTTTATTGACTCAATCACCGAAGACAAGTGCGTAATCGACGTTAATGGCGTTGGCTATTTAGTATATTTATCAAGCAAAACTGCCAGCTTTCTAAAGCAACTGCCTAAAGAAAAAGAAGTTTCTCTAATCATTGAAACCTCAGTCAAAGAAGACGCCATTGAACTTTACGGCTTTGCTTCTGAAATTGAAAAAATCTGGTTTTTAGAGCTTACCAAAGTTCAGGGCGTGGGTAATAAAATGGGCCAAAAAATTTTAAGCGCTTTTGCAATTTCTGATTTGGCCAAAGCGCTAATTTCGTCAGATGTTAAGGCCTTTTCACAAATTTCTGGAATCGGACCAAAGCTTGCAACCCGCCTTGCCACTGAATTAAAAGACAGCCCGAAAAAACTCGGAATCGACATTGGTTTAGATTTTAATCAATCTGAAAACTCGCAAGATTTCTCTGGCAGTCAAATCGCCGTTGACGCGCTTTCGGCGCTCGAAAACCTCGGCTACAAAAAACATGATTGCCTGCGCGTGATCAATTTTTTAATCGGCGAAAATGCCAAGCTAACTTTGGAAAATTTGATTACTTCTGCCTTACGCGAATTGAGCAAAAATAAATTTTAAGAATGCGCCCAGATCAACAACAAGAACCACATTCAACTGACGCGGCGGCAGGCAATTCAGAATTTACTCTACCCCCTCCCCCTTCTCAAGCTCGTGCAGAACATCATAGACATAACGTAGCAGCGCAATTTGCAGCTATATCTTTGTGCTGCTTTATTTTGTCGGCGCCTTTTTTAGTATCTGGTTCGGTTCTGGCTAGCGGCGCTTCTTACTCTGTAGGCGGAGTTGTTGTTTTACTATGTTGTGGCAGTTGTTGTGGCGCTTATGCTGCAGTTTCTGGAGCTATTAGCTTTACTGAAAGGCGTCGACAAAATTTCGGAGAAAATTATGCCCAAATATTGCCCGAATCAGCGGTTAGTGAATCAAGGCCAGGGCTAATTAGCCACTTGATATCATCTCCCTACGACTATAAAGAAGAGGCTGCTTCTTTGCTTAGCAATGTTCCTAGTCTGGATGCTAAAACGATTATTGATTCAGCTAATTGTTTTTACTTTCCCTACGTCGATCCGAAGAATTTAGAAGAAATCGAAGATAGGTTATCAGCCCTTGGTCTTGCAAATTATCACAGCGGTGCTCTGGAAGAACAGATTTCCAGATATGCTCAAAATATGATAAGACCAAACTATAAACATCTTGGAAAAATCGATAAAGCCGAAACTTCTCAAGCTTTATTTTATGGATTTATAACCGCCCTAACAAAAAACCCAGATCACTTTTCCTGCGCAACAGATCCGGTCTCAGGTGTCATTGAAGACGGTTTATTGCAGAGGTTAAAAGAAATGCCTCAGACAGAAAAGGAGAAACTTATTACGCAATTTAACAATCATTTAGTTTCTTTAACTACCGTCTTGAGCACCGATGGAACAGGAGTCTTAGCCATTAGCAAAATTAAGGAGTTATTACAAAGTTTAGACAATCCTACAAAAGAAGACGAAAAGCGGGATTGGGATATAGAGATGGGACGTCAAGTTGATCTAAGAATACGAATAAAACCCAACTCTCATAGCAACCTTGCAGATTCTAATAGAGAAGCGTCGCTAGAAGTTTAATTAAAAATCAACAAATCCAAATCAAACCAAGATGGTTAAAAACGAAAACCTAAACCCCGAAAAACAAGAACTAGAACGCAGCAACGAAAATATTCTGCGTCCCAGCTATTTGCGTGATTTTTTGGGGCAAGAAAAACTCAAAGAAAATTTAGAAATTTTCATCCGCGCCGCCAAAGGTCGTGGAGACGTTTTAGATCACGTTTTATTTTACGGACCCCCCGGACTTGGCAAAACCACGCTTGCCCAAATTATTTCACACGAAATGGGCGTTGGTTTTAAAGGCACTGCAGGGCCAGTGATTTCAAAGTCGGGCGACCTAGCCGCACTTTTAACCAACCTGCAAGAAGGCGACATTTTTTTCATTGATGAAATTCACCGCCTCAACAAAAACGTCGAAGAAGTGCTCTACGCCGCAATGGAAGATTACAAGCTCGACATCATTATTGGCGAGGGTCCGGCAGCTCGCGCCATTAAAATTGATTTGCCAAAATTCACTTTAGTTGGCGCCACAACGCGCGTCGGATTAATTGCTAACCCACTCAAAGATCGCTTCGGAATTCCGCTTCGGATCAACTTTTACAACGCTTTTGAGTTAGAACAAATTGTCATTCGTGACGCCCGAATTTTAGGAATTGAAATCGAAAAAAGCGCTGCCACCGAAATTGCCAAAAGATCGCGCGGCACGCCAAGAATTGCCATTCGCTTGCTTAAAAGAGTTCGCGATTTTTCTTTTGACGTTGGTGAAAAAACCATTAGCCAAAAAACTGCCGACCACGCTTTGAAACGTTTAGAAATTGACTCAGCAGGGTTGGACGCCGCCGATTACCGCTACTTAAAATTTATTGCCGAAAATTACCGCGGCGGACCGGTTGGAATTGAAACAATTGCCGCAGCAATTGGCGAAGAACGCGACACCGTTGAAGACACAATTGAGCCTTATTTAATTCAGCAAGGGTTTGTTGAAAAAACGCCACGAGGTCGCGTTTTGACTGATACGGCGTTTAAGCATTTGGGCTTGAAATAACTAACAAACAAAATGAAACAAAAAAACATCCTGCTAATCATCACCGGCTCAGTTGCCGCCTACAAAGCAATGGATCTCGTGCGACTACTCAAAAAAAAATCCTACAACGTCACCTGCATTCTAACCAAGGGTGCTAGCGAATTTATCACGCCGCTCTTGGCTTCAAGCCTTTCGGGAAATAAAACTTACAACGAACTTTTTTCCGTTTCTGACGAACTCGAAATGGGCCACATTAATCTTTCACGCCAAGCCGATTTAATCGTGGTCGCGCCCGCCACTGCCGATTTTATTGCCAAAATTTCGGGCGGTTTGGCTGACGATTTAGCTTCAAATGTGATTCTTGCTGCCAACAAAAAAATTATTCTGGCTCCCGCAATGAATGAAAAAATGTGGGAAAATAAAGCCACGCAAAAAAACTTAGCCAAGGTGCTCGAGTCAGGAATTTCAATGGTTGAACCCGAAACCGACATTTTAGCCTGTGGCGAATTTGGCGTTGGAAAAATGGCAGCACCAGAAAAAATCTGCGAAAAAATTTGTGAGTTTTTTGCCAATCAAAATTTGCTCAAAGGCAAAAAAATTGTAATTACGGGAGGTTCAACTTTTGAACCAATCGATCCGGTGCGCTTTATTGGTAATCACTCAACCGGCAAACAATCGCTCGAAATTGCTAAAGTTCTGCACGAGATGGGAGCAGATGTGACGCTGATTGCGGGTAATATTCGCGAGACAATTGCACTTCCCCAAGAAAAAATTATTCGAGTTAAAACTGCCGAAGAAATGTTTAATGCAGTTAAAAAAAACCTGACAAAAACTGATGCTTTTGTGGCTTGCGCCGCGGTTGCAGATTTCAAAGTGAAAAAAGTTTCCAACCAAAAAATCAAAAAATCTGACGAGGATAAATTGATTTTGGAACTAGAAAAAAACCCCGATATTTTGCAATTTGTCGGCACTTCAAAATCACGTCCCAAGCTTGTAATTGGCTTTGCCGCAGAAAGTTGCGATTTAGAAAAACATGCCCGCGAAAAATTGGCGAAAAAGAACTGCGATTTGGTGGTGGCTAACGACATTGAAGGCGGCGAGATTTTTGGTAGCTCGCAAACCAAAGTGATTTTTGTCGGCAAGAAAAAAACTGAAGATTTGGGCAAAATTTCAAAAGCAAATTTGGCCAAATTATTGGCGGATAAAATCGTAGAGTTACTAAAATAGCCCCCTTTCTCTTTGTAATGCTGAGCCTGTCGAAGCATGACATCGAGTTTTTCCTAGCATTTTTAATTCCAACGAAAGAAAAAAACCTCCTTACGCCCCCTTGTAAAACTTTTTTTAAAATTCCCATGAGTCTGAAAAATTTTATCTCCAAACAATTTGTTGACCTCATTCAATGGACCGAATCTGAAAAAGGTGTGCTAGCCTATCGCTACCCAATGTATGACATGGAAATTCAGAATGGTTCGCAGCTAATTGTGCGACCAACTCAAATGGCGGTGTTTTTCAACGAAGGAAAATTTGCTGATCGATTTTTACCCGGCACCTACACTCTTAAAACCAACACTTTACCAATTTTAACTTCGCTAAAAAATTGGGATAAATTTTTCGAATCTCCTTTCAAATCTGACGTTTATTTCTTCAGCGCGCTTGAGCAGCTTGATCAAAAATGGGGCACCACACAACCAATTACAATTCGCGATAAAGAATTTGGTGCGCTGCGTATTCGCTCTTTCGGCAGCTATTCTTACGCCATTACAAATATTGAAACTTTCTGGACTAAACTTTGCGGCACCGCTGAAAAATATTCGGTGCAAAATGTTGAAGGGCAATTGAAGTCAATCATTTTAACTTCAATTTCAGAATTCTTAAGCAAGAGCGACGTAGCCTTTATTGACATGGCTGCAAACCTAGGTGCTTTTTCGCAAAAACTTCAAGAAGCAATCGCGCCAGCATTTTTAAATTACGGTTTGGAGCTTCGCAGTTTTTACGTGCAAAACTTGTCGCTTCCCGAAGAGCTTGAAAAACACTTAGATAAATCAAGCTCAATGCGAATTGTTGGAGATTTACAAAAATACACCCAATTTCAAAGTGCTGATTCTATTTCAATTGCTGCGGCCAATCAAAATGGTGCGGCGGGAGCTGGCGTTGCAATTGGAGCTGGCGCAGTTTTAGGACAAACCATGATGCAAAATATGGCGCAAAATAATGTTACCACCGCGCAAGAAGACCCGATCAAAATGTTGGAAAAACTAGGAGAACTTCACGCAAAAGGAATTTTGACCCAGCAAGAATTCGACGCCAAAAAAGCCGAATTATTATCCAAAATCAAATAGCTAAATGAAGAGTTGCAACTGCCCTTCCTGCGGCGCCAGCATTGCTTTTCAATCGAGCCTGTCGGTTTACGCGGTTTGTAAATATTGCAGCTCAATGGTGGTGCGTCGCGATTTAGATGTGGAATCAATCGGCACAATGGCGGCACTTCCCCAAGACATGAGCCCTTTTCAAATTGGCACCCAAGGCAAGTTTGACGGCGTGGGCTTTGGCATTATCGGCCGCATGAAATTATCTTGGGAAAACGGCTATTGGAATGAATGGTTTATTGTCAGCGAAGATGGTCGCAAAGGCTGGCTGGCTGAAGCGCAAGGCTTTTACGCGGTGAGTTTTGAAATTGAAGAAAATGCAGAGCTCAAAGAAAAAAATCTCGACTCTCTTCAACTTGGCTCATTTCTAAAATTCCCCGACAGCCTTTTAAAAATTGTCGACATTAAAGAAGCAACTTGTGTTGGCTGCGAAGGTGAATTGCCTTTTGTCGCGCCCAAGGGTCGCAAAACTAAATCGCTTGATTTGGTGGGAAAATCCGGCGAATTCGCCTCAATTGAAATCGAAAATAATCAGCGCCGCGTTTATCTTGGGCGCTACATTGAGTGGGAATATTTACACTGCCAAAACTTTCGCATTTTGGAGGGCTGGTGATCGAAAATTCTGCTGCACAAAATCCGAAAATTTTTAACTGCCCTGCTTGCGGAAGTAACATTTTAATTAAGTCTCTCGGCCATGCCACTACCGCGATCTGCGCCAGTTGTTCTTCGGTGATTGATGTCAAAAACGACAATTACCAAATCATCGAAAAGGCTAATAAAAGAATCATCCCAACCACTATTGAAATTGGCGCGCGCGGCATGCTTTTTGACGTGACTTGGGAAGCAATTGGCTTTGTTCGCAAAAAGGATGGCGTTGGTTACAAGTGGGAAGAATATTTGCTCTACAACCCTTACCACGGCTTTCGATTTTTGATTCAGTCTGCCGGGCATTGGAGTTTTGCAAAAGTAATAC
>CAIUFU010000058.1 GCA_903898475.1 uncultured Alphaproteobacteria bacterium
CCTCGCAATATCGACTTTAACCAAAAATATTACAGTTTCCCCATTGATTTCAGCATCTCAAAATAATGAAGATTTTAGAACTTAGAAAGAAAATTGTTATTAACTCGGTCACTTCACTAGGCTCGTTGCTAATTTTTTGCGGCTGTTTGTTTTACAACATACATCAAAACACTCAAATTCGAGAAAAGGCTGATAGAATTAATAGCGAAGCCGAACAAATCCAAAATCAGGCAACTGAGCTACAAGGCAAAACTTTGGATATTAAAAAATACATGGCGATCTGGCGCAATCTTGATGAAAGCAAAAAGAATACTTCCGGTATCAAGATGGACGACATCAACTCTCTACTCGCCTCAATGGCCGCGAAATACAATATCTCTGATCCGGTAATTAAAGTGAACCTACCAGAAACCCTTACTGACGGGGTGTTTAACAGCTCTAAAATCAACGTATTATTCACTACAGTTTCCCTAACCTTTAAATCTCTGGATGATAACAAGGCGTTGTTATTCATGACTGATTTCACCAACTCACTTCCGGGATATGTCGTAATCAGCAGCTTAGAAGTTAAAAAAGATAAAAGTTACACTACTGACGATTTAATCGCGATTAGTGCCGGCAAAGGTTCTGGGATAGTAAATGGCAGTCTTAACTTTTTCTGGTATGCCTTTAAAAACAAAGCTACTGTAGCGCCCGCCGCCGCACCTGCCAAAACCAATTAAACTAGTTTAAGACCGATGAGATTGAATCAAATTCATAAAATTTTCTTACTATTTTTTACTCTGCTTTTGAATGACGCCATCGCACAAGATAAATCCACCTTTGTTGAAAGTAACTTATCTGACAAAAACGCAGCCAAAGCATCCGATTCTAAAGCACTTAAAGATACAGTTGCCGCAGTAAATGAGGCCAATAAATCTGAGGCACCAGCGACTGCTCCAGCAGCAGCTCCAACAGATCCAACCGCACCAGCAGCATCACAGCCAAGCTCTGGAGCAAACTCATTATTAATCGATCAAGCCAAAGACGGTTTGGCCAATATTTTGCTGGGCAATGGCAAGCCAACTTCTTTGATGTTTGACGATCAAGAATCCGGAAACCTAGATCGCGCCATTGACTCTTTTAAGAATAACCAAGCTTACTCTCCGGAAGATGCTGAAAGCGATGGAGCCGCTAATGCATCGGCAAATGAAGATGATAAAAAGAAGCTAGAAGAAGCGGAAAGACTAAGAAAAGCTGAAGAGTTAAAAAACCAAGAAAACGAAAAGTCTTACATCTATCTCGCCTCAGTTATTTATTTTAACCCGAAAGATTGGATTGTTTGGATTAACGAAAAAAAGATCACTTCAAAAACCAATGATCCAAAAAAGGAGCTTTTTGTTGAATCAATCAGAAAAGACAGCGCCAAAATTCTTTGGAAACTAAGCTTGAGTAAATGGAAAATTATTTCGGGTCGTAAAGAAGAATTCGCGCCAAAAATCAATGCCGAAAACCAAATTGAAATTCGTTTCGAGCTCAAACCAAATCAAACTTTCGTACTTAGTTCAAATAAAGTTGTGGAAGGAAAAGCCTTGGTGGCCTTGTTGAAGAAGAAAGAGGATGACAACAAAAAAGCTGACGCACCTGCAGCAAAAGCGGCGATACCTTCGAAGCAATAATTTCACCCTACACTTTTTCTGTACTCTAGAAACTTTCTGTCATCTCGAACGCATTGAGAGATCTCTTCACATTTTGTTGCTGAAACTTAATGAGATCTCTCACTGCGCTCAAGATGACAGTCGGTTTTCAGAAGTCCGACTAGTTTTGTGAAGGGATATTTGAACAAAGATTTTTGTTAAAAAACTGGTGAAGCGAAAGATAAAAAAAAGGGATTTACATAAATCATGTAAATCCCTTTTTTTAAATGATACCACACTCGAACTACTGCATCACAAATCAATAAGCCACTATCACAATACCGGAAGCTCCACCGCCATAAACTTCGCCGCCACCTCCAGTATTAGGAGTTGCATTTGCGCTAGCAGTATCTCTGCCATAACCACCACCTAAACCAGCTAAGCCATTATCTGTTCTTGCACCCGCATTATTAGGATGGTTTCCACCGCCTCCACCGCCAGCATAATAAACTGAAGTTCCGTCTCCGTCGATATCTATTGGGCATCCATCGCCACCATCACCACCAAAACCAGCTACGGCGTTTTTACCAACTCCACAAGCTCCGCCACCTCCGCCACTAAATGAAGTTACGTTATTAGATCCAGAAGAAAGATAAGCTTTACCGCCATTACTTCCTTGTCCGGCTGTACCAAGTCCACCATTTAAAGTTGCAGAAGTGTTTGCCGCGCCACTGCCAGAGCCACCACCACTGGCTGAGTAATTAACCCCCCTTCCTCCACCTAAAGCAGTTAATGAGCCAAAAGACGATGGATTGCCTTGCGTAGTAAAGGCAACAGAAGATCCAACCGCAACTGGATAATCAGTAGAGGCGCTGATTGAATAGTTGGCTTGATATATTAACCCACCAGCTCCACCACCGCCACCGCCGACACCGCCACCAACCACTAAAAGATTAACTGTTTTTGCTTCTGGGCAATTAAAGTTATCAGTTCCAGAGGTGAAAGTGTGAATGATTTTGTTGTTAGCAGATACAGTTCTAGCGCCGCCAGTGCAGGCTAATTTACAATTGTTGCTTATGCTTCCCAATGTTCCTTCGTTGCAAGTGTAATTAAAATTACCCAAATATCCCGAACCGCAAGAGGCTGAGGTTGAGCCATGAAGAACCTTAGTGTTGTTAACTATGCCAACTTGACCCGTAATGGTGCAGCTTTTTTTGCACAACCCACCAACCGATTGATAATCATTTGCCGTATCGCAAATGCTACAGGTTGAGTCTGCATATCCAGTGTTGCAAGAGCATGATCCAGAAATTGACGCTCCACTACATGCGGCAAAAGTGAATGGTGTTGAGGCGTAACCCCCTCCCGCATCGCAAGCAACTTGAGTGTCTCCATGCGATACCGAAGAAACACTTGATCCACTAACAGAAACCGAGCATTGCCCAACGCAAACTCCACCAACCAAAGAATACCCCGCACCACTATCACAACCACAATCTCCTGATTTTGTGATTGATCCGGTACCCGCTGTACATGCCACTGTAATTGTCCCTGCGTATCCCGTAGCACCACAAGTTGCAGTTACTCCCGATTGTCCGTCGGTAACAGCTGTTGGAGAAGTGACCCCAGCTATTGATGAAGTTGAGCAATCCATAGAACATCCGCTGTCAGTAACTGTTCCACTAGTGCAAGATCCACCAGCAACCAAATCTCTGTTGATCTTAGCAATCCATTTTTTACCCAGATAATCCTCTACTGATTTTCTCTCTTCGTTAAGTAAAGCTTTGTTGAAAATTGCTATTTCTCCGATTTCTCCAGTGTAGCCTTTGCCAATTAGCAAATTTGAAATTCCACTTAATTTTTGTGTTGAAGAATCTTCTGCCGCAAGAAGTCCATTAATGTAGGTTTTTTTTCCGCAATTTGAACTTTGCACAAAAGTAAATATTCTTGCCTTGTCCTTCGAATCTGCATAGGCGCTTACATTTGCTTCATAAGAAGCACCACTTCCCTGAGAATGAACAACTTTGCCATCAAGACTATACCCAAGAAGAAGCGACTGATTTGCAGTAGTGTTGCTGCTATCTCCGATAAAATAATTATTAACACCCGAGCTTTGTCTTTTTTCCAATACGACAATTGTGTAATCGGTATTGTTTAAGAAAGAAGCATTGGGGATTTGAAGGTGATTAGATGCGCTTGGTTTAGTTACACTTGCCGCATCAAATTTTACCGCATGAATATGATTGATACTATTCGAATAAGAGGGTCCAGCTCCAACAGCCTCAACAGCTATTTTGTTAGGAGCGGCGCTAATGCTGTTCCAAGTCGATATAGAATCACCATTGTCAGTTTCTGTTGGGTTAAGGCTTTCAGTCACTGAAGTCTCCAACCAAAGCACATTATCTTTGATTCCGACAATTGGCGAAGATTTGGTAACTGCCTCAGCAGTTTTTAACCTAAATTTGGAAATCATTTTATCAGCCACAAAGATTCCTGCGATAAAGATGCCAATTATTAAAATGACGACCGCAACCTCAATTAAAGAGAAGGCTTTATTTTTTTTGTTTTAAACATCATAAAAGTCTGTTTTTACTGCTTTTTTTTCTGAAAAAAATTTCTGATTTTATATCGATGAGGTCAAGCTTTTTACCAAGCTGAAAATCTAAAATTATTATTGTGACAAATCGCCACAGCTAGCGCATCCGCCTCATCTTCCGTTTTAAAATTAGCTTTTGGCAGCAATATTTTTACCATCATTTGTATTTGCACCTTCTCGGCGCGCCCTACTCCCACAATCGCTTTCTTCACTGCTGTTGTTGAATATTCGGCCACCTTTAACCCGCATAAACTTAAAGTTAAAATCAATGCACCACGAGCGTGCCCCAGCTTCAGAGATGAAGCCGGATTCATGTTGATGAAGGTTTCTTCAATTGCGGCGACGTCGGGTTGATGGATTTTTATGATTTCAGTAAGAGATGTGTGAAAGTGGTGCAGCCTTGTAGCAAAAGGCTCCGATGGTTTTGAATAGATGGTTTCTGATGCAAC
>CAIUFU010000059.1 GCA_903898475.1 uncultured Alphaproteobacteria bacterium
GCAGTGCTCCATCCTTTAGTCAGGCCCCAACTGTTATATCCTCAATAATATCGACAATTCAAAACACTTATAACGCAACCTTTAACTCAACCTCTAACGCAACTAATCCATCATCTTTTCCATCACCTAGTCCATCTCTAGCTGCTATTGCTAGGGGTGATTACGATCACCAAAGTGATTGGGACAATATGGTAGATCATTTTGAATATTGGAGTCGTGAGCATCCACTAGCATTAAGCGGAGTGGTTCTGGGAGCCACAATTGTGGTGTGTGCAACATGTTGTCTCGGCTACATGTGCTGTAAAACTCAAGATCAAGAAAGGGTCAGTCCAGCGCCGAATGATATCGAAAATCAGCAATCGATAAGAGGACGTGAAAATCAGCAATCGAGAAGAGGTGCAGCAAATACTCGTACTAACAGAATAGAAAGATCTAATTTACATGATGTTGTACATGGCACTTGTGACAGAACTAGCAGACCCAGTACCGCTGGGCAGTTGGCTAGAAGTGGTGGCGGTGGTATTAGGGTTGAGGCTTCTAAGACGACTGTGCTTCATAGTAGAGAGGAGGATGACGCTTTGAGAACAAAAAAACCTCCTAAAACAACTTCTCGTAATGGTGCGGCAAGATTAGGCCAAGGAGGAGGAGCTAAAAAAGGAACCAACGATAGATGAGGAGTGCATTAGAATAAAAAATCACCCAGCAAATATTTCTTAACTTAAAGAACTTAAGTTAAGAAATATTTTACTCATTCAAACCCTTCCAAACAAACTCACTGGTAAAAGGCAGCAAAGGCGCTGAAGCTTCACACATCGAAACCAAAACCGTGTAAAGCACGTCATAAGCATTTTGCTTATCTTCATCAACTCGACCTTCCACAGTTTTCCAGAAACGCTGACGATTTCTGCGAATGTACCAATTATTCAAAGCCTCAAAAAACTGGTTAAATTCTTCACAAGCCACAACTGTGTCGTAGCTTTTCATCGCCTCATCCATCTTAGAAACTGTAGCTTTCAACTTAGCTAAAATGTAGCGATCAAGCGTGTTGCTTAGCTCTTTTTTAAACTCAATTCGGCTCGCCTTAATGCCGTCGGCATTGGCGTAAAGACAGAAAAAGTTAAAAGCATTAATCATCGGTTTGATCGACAAACGCAAAGTGTCGCGAACTGCTTTGCCATCTTTATCAATTCGCAATTCTTGTCCGCGCATTACCGGTTGCGAAATCATATAAAAGCGTAGCGCGTCTGAGCCGAAAGTGGCAAAAATTTCCAAAGGATCGGCGTAATTTTTCAAACGCTTCGAAAGCTTTTGCGATTTCTCATCCAAAATTGTGCCGTGGCAAATCACGTTTTTAAAAGGTGCGCGATCAAAAAGCGCAGTCGATAAAACAAACAAAGTGTAAAACCAGCCGCGAGTTTGCGCCACATATTCGGTTATGAAGTCGGCAGGGAAATTGTCCTCAAACCATTCTTTATTTTTGAAAGGATAATGCACTTGCGCGTAAGGCATCGAGCCTGATTCAAACCAACAATCAAGCACGTCAGAAACACGTTTGAAAGTTTCGCCATTTTCCTCAAAAACAATTTCGTCAATGTAGGGGCGATGCAAATTTTCAACTTTTTTGCCTGAAACTTTTTCAAGTTCCGCAACTGATCCAAACACCCGAATTTTCCCCGATTCACTTTTCCAAACCGGCACCGGACAGCCCCAAAAGCGGTTGCGCGTGATCGACCAATCGCGAGCACCTTCCAACCATTTTCCGAATTGCCCGTCTTTAATGTGATTTGGAATCCAATTAACACCTTGGTTTAACTCAACCATGCGGTCTTTAATGTCGGTAACTTTTACGTACCAAGAACTCACCGCGCGATAAATCAACGGAGTGTCGGTGCGCCAGCAGTGTGGGTAATTGTGCAGATATTGCTCGGTTTTTAGCCAAGCGCCTGTTTCTTTCAGATATTTAATGATGTCGTCATTAGTGTCGAACACCTGACGAGTTTTTAGCGACAATGTCGGCAAATCAAAAATTTCTGAAGTGAATTTTCCACCTTCATCAACTGGGCAGAGAGTTGGAATTCCGTTAGCTTTGCAAAGCAATTGATCGTCTTCACCAAATCCCGGAGCCAAGTGAACAATGCCGGTTCCTTCTTCAGTTGTAACGAAATCGCCGTGCAAAATCTGATAAGAGTTTTTGGTTTTTTCAACTAGGTAAGGAAAGAGTGGTTTGTATTTTAGACCGACAATTTCAGAGCCTTTGAGGTTGGTAACTTTTTCAAAATCGCTAAAATCTTTAGCAAATTTTTCGAGCAAGCCTTCAGCTAAAATTAAAACTTCGTCACCTTTTTTGATCGCAGCGTAATCGATTTCTTTGCCAACGGCCAAACCTAAGTTTGATGGCAAAGTCCACGGCGTCGTTGTCCAAGCCACTAAAGATGTCACCCTGAGCTCGTGTCCTGAATCATGCTTCGACATGCTCAGCATGACTTGGGAGTGGGATTCGGGAGTTAGTTCAAACTTCACCGTCACTGCCTTACTAGCTTTCTGCCTGTAAGAGTTATCCATTCTAGTTTCAAAGTTCGAAAGTGGCGTCTGACAAGCCCAAGAATAAGGAACAACTCTAAAATCTTCGTACAACAATCCCTTGTCAAACAGCTCCTTAAACGCCCAAATCACTGACTCCATGTAATTCACATCCATGGTTTTGTAGCTGTTTTTGAAATCAACAAAGCGCCCTTGGCGCGTCACATAATTTTCCCAATCATCCGCGTAGCGCATCACCGACTCGCGGCAGGCATTGTTAAATTTCTCAATGCCATATTCCTGAATCGCAATTTGGCCGGAAATTTGTTTACCTTCTTTGGCGGTTAATTCTTTTTCAGTTTCCATCTCAACCGGCAATCCGTGGGTGTCCCAACCAAAACGGCGTTCAACTTTTTTACCTTGCATGGTTTGGTAACGAGCAAAAATATCTTTGATGAAACCAGTTAATAAATGGCCGTAATGTGGCAAGCCGTTGGCAAAAGGAGGGCCGTCGTAAAAAACGAATTCGGGTTTTTCTTCTTTTTTGTGTCTGCAAGAAGCGTGATCTTTTAAAGCACATGGTTCTAAGACTGGCGAAACATTGTCCTCATCCATCTCTGCCGAAAAATTGCGAATCTCAACCGATTTTTCAAAGATTTTTTCAGCTTGCCAAAAGCGCAAGATTTCTTCCTCCATTTTGGCGAAATCAAGATTTTGATTTGCCTCAGGATAGTGTGATTTTTTTGTCATTTTTTGGAATTTTTTTTAGAAGTAAGAATTGTGCGCCAACATAACAAACAGCTTGAATTTAGGTCAATCAAAACTTAGAAAATCGCCCCTCACATTTTCCATTCAATGCTCGAATCTCGAGCCTATTTTCCACAAAATGAAGAAATTAAAAATCGGCATTGCCGGCCTTGGCACTGTTGGCAAGGGCGTTTACGAAATTCTGCGAAAGGACGCCGAAATTTTAGCGCAAAAAAGCCAAACAATTTTTGAAGTTGTGGCAGTTTCATCACGCAGCAAAAAAGATTTCGTTGATTCCAAAATTAAATTTTATCCAAACGCCATGGATTTGGCAACCGACCCTGAAATCGATGTGGTTGTTGAGGTGATCGGTGGTGGCGACTTAGCAAAAAACCTGATGATTGCCGCATTAAAAAATGGCAAAGAATTTGTTACAGCCAATAAAGCCTTGCTTGCAGAACATGGATTTGAACTAGCCGAGCTCGCCGAAGCCTCAAAAACTCACGTTGGATTTGAAGCTGCAGTTGCTGGCGCCACACCAATTATTAAAGCTTTTAAAGAAGGTTTAGCGGCAAATGAAATTACTGAATTTTACGCAATTTTAAACGGCACCTGCAATTTCATTTTAAGCAAAATGAAAGATGAAAATCTCGATTTCGCTCCGGTTTTAAAGGAAGCACAAGATTTGGGATTTGCCGAACTTGATCCAACTTTTGACATTAAAGGCATCGACACCGCGCATAAATTGGCGTTACTTGCTGCAATCGCATCTGGCACCAAACCCGCTTTCAACCAATTAACCATTGAAGGCATCGACGAAATTTCAATTCACGACATCAAACTAGCTGACGAATTAGGCTACAAAATCAAACTTTTAGCAATTTACAAAAACCTTGGCGATTCTTGCCAGCAAGCGGTTTATCCGGCTTTGGTGAAGAATTCTGAAAAAATCGCGCAAGTCGATTCATCTTTTAACGCAATCTTAACCAACGCTTCAAATGCCGGTTTAAGTTTAACAATTGGTCGAGGGGCAGGTGGCTTTCCAACTGGCTCGGCGGTTGTTTCTGATTTGCTTGATATTGCCAGTGGTCGTTCAACTTATATGTTTGGCAAAAAAGCTGCGGAACTTGCAGATGCCAAAATTTTGCCGATTGCAAATCGAGTCGGAAAATATTTTGTGCGTTTAACAGTTGATAAAAAACTGGCACAAGAAACCAATTTCTTTGAAGCAGTTTTTGGCTCAAAAATCAAAGTCGAAAGCGCTGCATTTTTTGATGCGGAAGAAGAAATTATCTGCGGATTTTTAACTGACGCACAAAAAGAACAAAATGTAGTTGAGGCCTTGAAAGCACTCGATTCAAGCTTGGTTAAAGCTGCAAAGTTTTTGCGCGTTGAAAAGACTGATTTCTAACTAAAATCTCCCAAGTCATGCTTCGACAGGCTCAGCATGACTTGGGAGGTGATATAATATTTAATAAACTCCACCAATGACCGATTTTCTCCTCGAAATTTTAAGCGAAGAAATTCCTGCCGGAATGCAAAAAGCTGCGGCGGAAAATTTTGTTCGAATTGCTGCTGAAATTTTTGCCAAAAATAATCTGATTTTTGACAATCAGCATTTGGCTTCATTCGTTACGCCGCGCCGCTTAACGCTTTATCTTTCGAACTTAAAAGAAGTTCAAGAAACACCAATTGTTAGAAAAGTTGGGCCAAAAATCGGTGCTGACAAAAGAGCAATTGAAGGCTTTTTAAAATCAGTTGGTTTGAGCAGCGAAGAAGAATTAGAAAAAGTTGAACATAGCGGGCATCCTTGCTACGTCTATGTTAAAGCCGCATCACAAATTAAAACTTCGGAAATTATTAAAGAATCTCTGCCACAAATTTTGCAGAAAATGACGGCTGCTTGGCCAAAATTAATGCGTTGGGATGTTGAGAATTCTAGCATTCAACCCAAATGGATCAGGCCAATTCGCAATATTGCCTGCATGCTTGGCGAAGAAATTATCGCGCTCGAATTTGCCGGATTAAAGGCCAATAATTTCACTTGCGCGAAATCACAAACCCAGCTTCAAATCAAGAATGCCAAGGATTATCAAGATCTTCTCGCAGCTAATTTTGTGATTTTAGATCAAGCACAAAGAAAGCAAAAAATCATCGCAGAAATTCACAAAATCACAGGCGAATTGGCTTTAGAAACAATTGATGACGCTGAAAAATCTCCACTTTTTGATGAAGTTGCGGGACTTTGCGAATGGCCAACAGCATTGGCTGCATCAATTGATGAAAAATTTTTAGAATTGCCCTCAGAAGTTTTGGTTTTGACGCTGAAATTAAACCAAAAATATTTTTGCCTAAAAACCCCTTCTGGAAATTTGGCACCGAAATTTATCTTTGTTAGCAACGCTGTAATCACTGATTCCAACCGCGAAAAAATTACCAAAGATAATGAAAAATTAGTGCGGGCGCGACTTTCTGATTCTGAGTTTTTCATTGCTGAAGATTTGAAAAAGCCTTTAATTTCAAGGCTTGATGACCTTAAGAAAATTGTTTTTCACCAAAA
>CAIUFU010000060.1 GCA_903898475.1 uncultured Alphaproteobacteria bacterium
GAAGTCTTTTGTCGATCCAGTCTTTTGGGTAACCTTTTTGTTCGTAAAGGCTTTTCATTCTTGCTTGCGCTAGTTCGGGGTTTTCAATTTCTTTGATGCGCTCATATCCAACTTGGGCGAGCCATTTTTTGAAAGGTTCGGCTTTTGGTGACGGGATGGATTGGATGATGCGGAAGATGCCTTCGGTGTTGGCGCAATCTGTTAAATATTTTTTTCCGTCAGCTGCTTCCAATTTCAGTTCGTGACAATTTGTCACGACCTCACTTCCTTCTTCTTTCAATCTTTGCTTTAACTTGCGCCAGTAAGCCCCAGCGTCAGCGCTTTCGGTTAAAGCGCCGCAAACATCAACAACACTAAACCACCACTCAGAATTATGCCAAGTGCGGCGGATTTGTTTTTCTTTAAAAATTACGATTGAGTTTTCTTGGTTTGTTGGCGTGGGTTTTTTCATATTTTGGTGTTTTTAGTGATTAAAAAAGTTGATGAATTTTTTCTAAAATTTTGGCGCTTTCTTGGTCTAGTTTTTTGATTTCGGTTAAAATTTCTTCGGGGTTGCGAAGCTCGATTTCATTGCTTTTATTGGGGTTTTTTACTGAAAGATCAAAGGTTTTTTGGTCGATGTTTTTAACGTCGATTGACCAAGAATTTTCTGAAGTCTCTTGGTTTTTTTGTAGGCGCAAAAATTCAGCCAAATCGCTTTCATTTAACGGATTGGTTTTGCCTAAATTTCGTGTGAGATTTAATTGGTAAAACCAAACTTTTTTGGTCTTGGTGGTTTTGTCAAAAAATAGCACAACGGTTTTTACACCAGCGCCGGTGAAGGTTCCTCCGGGCATGTCGAGAACTGTGTGTAAGTTACATTCTTCGAGTAATTTTTTGCGCAGAGAAACTGAGGCGTTGTCGGTGTTGGAAAGGAAAGTATTTTTGATGACCACCGCCGCTTTGCCGCCAGCTTTTAAATAGCGGATGAAATGCTGCAAAAATAAAAACGCGGTTTCTCCGGTTTTGATTTCAAAATTTTCTTGAACTTCGGCGCGTTCTTTGCCGCCAAAAGGTGGGTTTGCAAGGATAATGTCGAATTTGCTGCGCTCTTCAATATCAAGGGTTTCGGCAAGAGTGTTGGTGTGCAAAATATTTGGCGCTTCGATGCCGTGCAAAATCATGTTCATGATTGAGATGATGTAGGCGAGGGACTTTTTCTCTTTTCCGACAAAGGTTTTCTTTTGCAGAATGTCATCTTGTTTGGTGGAGCGATTTGGATTTTGTTCTTTTAAATATTCAAAAGCTTCAACCAAGAATCCTGCCGAGCCAACGGCGCCATCGTAAATTGTGTTGCCGATTTTTGGCGCTACAACTTTGACGATGGTTTTGATTAGCGGGCGAGGGGTGTAATATTCACCGCCGTTGCGTCCGGCATTGCCCATGTTTTTGATTTTACTTTCGTAAAGGTGCGACAGCTCGAATTTTTCTGACTTTGTGCGGAAGCTCATTTTATCTACGATGTTTAGCACTTCGCGTAAGTTGTAGCCGCTTTGAATTTTGTTTTTTATTTCACCAAAAATTTCACCGATTTTATATTCGATGGTGTCAGGGCTTTCAGCGCTTGATTTGAATTTTTTTAGGTAAGGAAAAAGATCGCGGTCGATGAAATTGATTAGATCGTCGCCAACTTTAATATTGTGGTGATCCAATTTTCCGTCAGAAGTTTTGGGTGCAGCCCAAACATCCCAGCTAAAATCTTTTTCAATAATATTTTTGTAAGTCTCGCCATTTATTGCGGCTTGGGTTTTTTTATCTTTTTCAAAATCGTCGAGATATTTTAAAAATAACACCCAAGAGCTTTGCTCAACGTAGTCTAGCTCGCTAGAAGATCCGGCGTCTTTGTGAAGAATATCGTCAATGTTTTTAAAGGATTGTTCGAACATTTTGTAGGGGAATTAAATTCTTGAAATGTGAGAGGCAACGTGCGTTGAGATAAGCTTTTTGTAGAAGTTTGTTAAGGTGTCAAATTATGACTCTTAATATTTTTGCGGTAATGATGATGTGGGATGCTAGCCGCCATTTCTTTGTATGTTTTGTAAAGAAATGGCGGGAGTGACGGGACTCGAACCCGCGACCTC
>CAIUFU010000061.1 GCA_903898475.1 uncultured Alphaproteobacteria bacterium
CCCCGAAAATTGGCTTGTTGCTTTTCTTTGCTTTTGATGTTTTATTGTATTCGTATCCTAGTGTGATTTTATACTCTTTATCATTCAGGTTCTTTATTTTCCCAAACTTGTGCATTATCCACCCACAGAGTTCCTTGTTTCCCTGGCTACAATTTTTCGCCAATTTTTTTATTTTTTCCTTTTTTGGGTCTTTGGTTAAATCATCTATAGTTTCTATATCTATGCTGTAAGCTTTAAGGTCTGGTCCTGGGGGGTTTAATCGCGGTGATAGTGAAGGTGATGACGGTGATGGCGGTGGTGAAGGTGATGGCAATCGTGAAGGTGGTGAAGGTGATGGCAATCGTGAAGGTGGTGAAGCCGCAGGCACTGGCGATGACGAAACTGATGACGCTACTGACCTTGCCGATGGTGAGTCAAAAGATTGATAACCACCGGCATTACTCGCAGCGGAAATACTAGTCAATGAAGCAACCGAATCCGCAACAAGATATCTTTCAATTTCAGAAGATGCACTACCAAAATCAGAAGAAATAAGTGGATTCACAAAACTCGCAGAACTATCAGAATTTGCCACAGATGAATTATTTTCACTCATCACAAAGTTTTTTTTTATTAAGTAACCAATTTTTAAATTTTTATTTTCCGCGCGAGTTTACGCGCCGCTAAGCGCCATATACATAATTAGCAAATTTGCCATTAAAGCGCACCATCTGCTTACTAATCAGTATTTTTTCTGCTTCATTTGCTCTGATTAACTCGCTACCATCTACACGACTGTATGTGTAAAAGAAGCCGGTTGTCCGTCGGGCTAGTTCGTAGCAACACGACTGGCTGCCCAGTTCCCGGCGCACCTCGCTGGTCACAAGGTGCGGGTTCTCCGCGTAGAACTTCTCGATGAGCGGAATCATTACCAGGTTCCGCACCGCGTCTCGGCAGTTCTTCCCGATATCGAGGTACTCAAACTGCGGCAGGAACCGCAAGTTTATCTTGGAAAGACTCGCGCAGACTCGCTTGAGCCGCATGTTTTGAGGATTTTGCTCCAGATACTTACCTTGATTGAAATACAAGCCGAGCTCTAGCTTTTTGAAGCCCATGTTTCGGCAGAAATTAAGGTTCTTCTCATTCTGGTAGCAGTTTATAATGCAGCCGTTTGTAAAATATCGAGTAAGTTGTAATTCTTCTATAGCAAATGCTACTTGGCCAACAGCTTCGTCGCGCACGCAAAACGTTAGCTTTGTATTTGTAGATTTTGCATTTTCAACAAAAGTCTCATGATCATCGGGAGCCTTGGGAGTTTTACCTTTGGCTGTGGCTTCGGGTTTGGCTTTTTTTAAATTTGTAATTTTTTCTTTTGAAACTTCATATTCTTCTTTTAAAATAGAGATATTTAATTCTAATTTATTTTTTTCTTTTTGTCTTTCGGGAGGCAACCCTGCAGATTCCATATTTTTGATAGTTGAAAGTCTTTCTTCGAGGCCTTTTAATAATTCAGCATTAGTAGCAGCAGCAGCAGCAGCA
>CAIUFU010000062.1 GCA_903898475.1 uncultured Alphaproteobacteria bacterium
CAGTTCCAGTGTGGCTGATCATCCTCTAAGACCAGCTACGGATCATTGCCTTGGTAAGCCATTACCTTACCAACTAGCTAATCCGACAGAGGCTCATCCAACAGCGATAAATCTTTCCCGATAAATCGGTAATATATGGCATTAGCTTTGGTTTCCCAAAGTTATTCCTTACTGCTGGGGAGATTCCTCTGCATTCCTCACCCGTTTGCCACTAATGTATTGCTACATCCGTTCGACTTGCATGTGTTAAGCATACCGCCAGCGTTCGTTCTGAGCCAGGATCAAACTCTCAAGTTTGAGAATTTGTTCTGACTTTTGCTCAAACTAAATCTGACATAAATGCGAGACCTAATAAGAGATAGTCCAAATAGGACTATCGCCTTTGTTTCTCTCAAAAATTGTTACTTTTTTTGCTAAAAGTATAAACGCGACTATTCACGATGTAAAAACAACTACTAACGATTTGAAGAAAAGAGATAACCGAGTCGTCGAAGAATCGAAGACTGGGAAGACAACTTAAAATAAATCAGAAAGAAACTTCGAAAAGAAATCCCGAAGGAGCGGAGCAATTTACGAATCACTTCTGAGTTGTCAAGCAGAGTTATCAAAAAATCTTAAATAAATTATTTTGTCCTCAATGAAGACTGGACGAAGTCAATAAACACAAGCTTTGCGGGTAAAGCACCGGTTTTGATTTTTATCTCTAAATCAGCCAGGGACTGTAAGTTTTTTATTAAAAACTTCAAAGAAAGTGTCTTCAAATGTTTGCGAAATTCGATTTCAGTTTTGAAAAAAAGACGTTGCGACTTCACAACTTCTTCGAAATCTGCGTTTTGTGACTCGATCTCAGCCTTAGAGTGGTAAAGCTTTTGGAGGTAGTTTGAGAGGAAGCGAATTAGTGTAATTGCTTCAAAACCATCCTTAAAAAGTCGCTCTGCTTGTAGTAGTGCAACGTCGAATTTTTGTGCAGCAAAATTCATCACAAATTCATTGCTCGAACTCTCAGCTTCAGATGCTGTCAGCTTGGCTACAAGCTCTATCGATAATTCCTTAGAATCACCTAAAAAAAGCATGATTTTTTCGAGTTCTGACAAGATGATTTGACGGTTTTTTCCGAATTTTTCTAACAGAAGGTCAAGCACTTGAGGGCTTGATTTTACTTGTTTGGCGGCCAATTGATTTGCAATAAAATTTCTAATTGTACACTCATCATCTTCGTAACAAGCAATCACTGCGAAGTTTAAATTATCTTCGGCGGCCTTACGTAACACTGATGCTTTGTCGAGATCGCCTGCGTGAATTAAAATAAAATTATCACTTTTTTTTGCGTAATCGCGATCTTCAAAAAGAATTTTAAGTGCCGCGCCGGCAGCAATATCAGCATTCTTCACCAAAATTAATTTTCTTCCGCCGAGCATTGAAAAAGAAAAAAATTCATCAGATAAAATTCCCTTATCTTCGGCGAGCCTCTCCTTGCTTAGGTTGGCGACCATGAATGGATCGGATAAATCGGGAGAAATTTTTTTGGCAATTAAATCAAAGCGATAATCAACAACGGAAGTTTCTGGTCCGAAGATCAAACAACCGGCAATTTTCTCTTGAGCAATTTTCTGAATGTAGAAATCAATTTGGGCGTTAGCGATTTTCATTTATAATATGATTAATGGGTGAATGCGAAGAAGTATTGAATTTGGGTCACGAAAAAAAATTACTCAAAGCAATTATATATATGTCGAGATTTTTGACTTTTTGTAAATCAGTGAAAATTTGATATTGACTATCAATTTCGTAAAATGATTAATGAGAATCATTGTCAAAAATCTCAATTTTATGAAGTCGCAAATTTTCACTCAGCGCAATGCGCATCTATTTTCTTTTGCTGCCGCAGCTTTGGTGCATGGCGCAATCGCGGGCTGGGCTTTAATGCCGTCAAAGCCGACAGTAATTAATCAACAAGCAATCCAAGTAAGTTTTGTTGCGCCATCTTCTTCTGACAAAAAAAGTTCAAACGCGGTTCACAAACAAGTTGTGCAAAATGTTGTTACCGACAATGCCATCAAACAAAAAAGCAGCGACAAATCACAAAAAGCTGAAACCAAAAATGACAAACAAAATTTAGCGCAAAAGAAAACTTCAGGACGTGAAGATCCAAACGCCATTGCCACAAAAGCTGCCGAGACCGATCCGGTTTTCAACGCCGCTTACCTAAACAACCCAGCGCCAGAATATCCAGCAGCTGCAAAGCGCAACGGCATTCAAGGCAAAGTGTTGGTTAACGTTTTGGTTAAAGCTGATGGCACTCCGGCATCAGTGCAAATTTCTCGCTCAAGCGGCTCAAACCATTTGGACAACGCGGCGGTTGAGGCAGTAAGTCAGTGGAAATTTTTGCCAGCGCGTCGCAGTGGTGTTTCAGTGCAAGCCAGCGTGATTGTGCCAGTAGAATTCAAAATTATTTAAGGATTAAAAATGAACTTCGGACAAGTTTTTGCTCAAGGAAATACCGTTCTCATCGCAGTATTTTTGCTGTTACTCTTAATGTCATTCGCCAGCTGGTACATTATTTTTTGGAAAGGATTAAAGCTGCGTCGCGAATACCAAGCTTACCAAAAATTTTCTCAAACCTACGCCAACATCAAAGACTGGCCAGCTCGCACAGAGTTCCAAAATGTTGAGGGCAGCGCTAATTTTTTGCTCGAAGAAGTAAAAAAATTGCAAAGCATCCTGCCAAAATATAACACCCACGAAGCCAAAAAAGAAATTCTCACCATGCATTTGCTGCAAGCCCTCGATGGCATTCGTATCAATTTAGACAAGGGTTTAACGGTGCTTGCCTCAATTGGCAGTTCATCACCTTTCATCGGATTGTTCGGCACAGTTTGGGGAATTTACGGCGCACTTGAAAGCATCGCCGCCCAAGGAAACGCAGGCCTTTCAGTGGTTGCCGGCCCAATGGGCGAAGCCTTAATTGCTACCGCGATCGGACTTTTTGCCGCAATCCCAGCAGTTTTGGCCTACAACAGTTTTGTTCGCCTTAATCGTCTGTTGATTCAAAATCTGCGTCACGTTGCAGAGCAAATGACGGTGTATCTTTCAAACGAAACTCAAAAACATTAGTCAGATGCAAAGCCCTTTTGATCGCGAAGATTTACAAGCGCCACTCGCCGAGATCAACACCACGCCGCTAGTTGACGTGATGTTGGTGCTGTTGGTGATTTTCCTCGTCACCGCGCCAATGCTCAACAGCGCCATTAAATTGAACTTACCTGCGGAAAGCGCGGCGCAAATTACCGAGCAAAAAACCATCACAATTTCAATTAATGGCTCAGGTCAATACTACGTCGATGACCAGCCTGTCTTGATTGCCGAGCTCGAAAGAAAATTAAGCATCACCGCCAAAGAAAATCCCAAACAACAAATTCATTTGCGCGCTGATGTGGATGTGAATTACGGAAAAGTCAGCAGTGCACTTGCGATGCTACAGCGCCTTGGATTATCAAATATTGGTTTCGTTACGGAACCGAGGTAAATTTTTTTAAAAAAAGCTCTCAAAAGTTTATGAAAATCAACAAAATTTTCCCCTTAGTATTTTTTTTCGCCCTCTTGTCAAAATCTCTTTGGGCAAAAGAGCTAAAAGCTGAATCGGCAACTCTTCCGAGTGTTGTTGTGGTTGCTACTTCTGATGGCGAAGGAAAGTCCAACGGCTACAAAGCAGCTAAAAGTTCAAGCTCAATGCGCACCAATACGCCACTGCTTGACACGCCACAATCTGTTTCGGTTGTCACACAAGACCAGATTCGTGACCAAAATATTACCAAAATGGAAGAGGCAGCGCGATATGTTCCCGGTGTTAACGTGCAAATGGGCGAGGGTCATCGCGACCAAGTTACAATTCGCGGCATGACCAACGGCAGCAGCGGCACAACTTCTAACTTTTTCATCGACGGCGCGCGTGACGACGCCGAATACATTCGTGATTTTTACAACATCGAAAGCATCGAATTTTTAAAAGGCCCCAACGCCATGGCTTTTGGTCGTGGCAGTCCGGGTGGAGCAATTAACCGCGTGGCAAAAAGTGCTGATGGCTTGCAAAAACGTCGCTTGGTTTTAACTGGCGGCTCGTTCGACAACCGTCGCGCCGAGTTTGATGTGGGCGATCGCGTTAACGACAAATTCGCGCTACGTCTTAACTCAATGTACCAAAAATCAAACAGCTACCGCGACCATGCTGGCTTTGAGCGCTTCGGCTTTAACCCAACCGCCACCGTTGATTTTAACGACGACACTAAATTGCAAGTTGGCTACGAACATTTTGACGACCAGCGCATCACCGATCGCGGCATTCCGTCAGTAAACGGCGCGCCTGTAAAAACAAGTTCTGCAACCTTTTTTGGCAACCCCAACGAAAATAACGCCACCAGCAAAATCAACTCTTTCTACGGCATCATCACCCACAATTTTGACGCCACGCTGCAGTTAAAAAACAACGCGCGCTACACAAGAAACAGCAAGTTTTACCAAAACGTAGTTCCGGGTGTTGTCACTGGCAGTAGCCTAAGTCTTTCAGCCTACCAAGACAAAGTTGAGCGCGACACTTTTACCAACCAAACTGACTTAACTAAAAAGTTTGAAACGGGCTCACTTGCTCACACCGCTTTGCTTGGCGCTGAAATTACTTCGCAAAATTCTGTTAAAGTTAGAAGTAGTGGCACCTTCAACGGCAGCAGCACTTTGTCAGTGCCTTTAAGCAGCCCAATTACTTACACCGCGGTTTCTTACGACACTCTTACCGACCACAACAAATCTAGCGTGAGTGTGCTTGCGGCTTATTTGCAAGACCAAGTCGAAATCAACAAATATGTGCAACTAACTGCGGGCCTTCGCCTTGATCGCTTCGAGATGAATTTTAAAGACTACAAAAATAGTAAAAATTTTGACCGCACCGACGTGATGGTTTCGCCGCGCGCGGGTGTGGTGATTAAGCCACAAAAATCTCTCGCGCTTTACACAAGCTACGGCGTCACTTACCAGCCAAGCTCGGGCGATCAGTTTAGTAGTTTAACCTCAACTACCTCAACCTTCAAACCAGAAAAAGTTGCCAGCTACGAAATTGGTGCCAAGTGGGACGCAAGCCCAAAACTTAATTTGTCTGGAGCGCTCTTTCAGCTTGATCGCAGCAACACGCCAACTGCCACCGTTTCGGGCTACACCGAACTAAGTGGACAATCTCGCACCAAGGGTTTTGAGCTTGCAGCAACTGGAAAAATCACCAACAAATGGCAAACAATTGCCAGCTACGCTTTTCAAAATGCTGAGGTGATTAAAGCAACCAGAAGCTACGCCGCTGGAAGTAAAGTTGCACTAGTTCCGCACAACAGCTTTGCGCTTTGGAACAAGTACGACTTCACCCAAGAGTGGGCCGCTGGTTTAGGTGTGGTTAGCAAGTCGAGTCAGTATGCTGATGCTGCAAATACAGTTAAACTCAAAGGCTTTAGCAGACTTGACGGCGCGGCTTACTACAAAATAAACTCGTCTTACCGCGCACAAATAAACGTCGAAAATATTTTAAACCGCAGTTACGTGCAAACCGCGCACAACGCAACCAACGCCCTTCCAGGTTCGCCAAGAGCCTTTAATGTGGCGCTGATTGCTGATTTTTAGAAAATTTCTGTGAAAAAAATCCTAAAAAAAATACATCTCTACCTAGCGTTAATCCTTTGTATTCCCTTGGTTTTACAGGGTTTAATTGGCGCTACTTTAGTTTTTCAAAAAGAAATTACTGAAATTTTACTACGCCAAAATCACGTTTTTGTTGAAGGAGAAATGCAATCTCCAAGCCGCTTGATCGAGCTTGCGCAAGCAGAAATTCCCGAAGGTTTTGCCACAACTTTAATCAAAATTCCAACTGAAGAAAATTCTCCCGCAGTGATTCGCTTCACAAAAAGCGGCGAGAAAAAATTAATGCTCGAAGCCTTGGTGGATCCGGTTTCAGGCGAGCTTCTAAAAATCAAAAATCCCGAAACTGATTTCTTTCGCCTCATCAAAAAATTTCACACCAGCCTTTTTATTTCTGGCGACATTGGCAAAACCATTGTCGGAAATTTCGGCTTTGTTTTGCTCTTCATGAGCTTAAGTGGCGTGGTTTTGTGGTGGCCAAAAAAAGGCAATTTGAAGCGCGCGGCAACTTTTAAATTTTCATCCAAGGGCAAAAAATTTCACCGTGATTTGCACGGGGCCGTGGGTTTCTGGTTTTTGCTGCCGCTAATGGTGGTAAGCTTTGCGGGCGTTTATTTAACTTTTACTCCGGCAACTAGTGCGGTGATTTTGTCAATTTTTTCGGGCCAAGATTTGCGCGCCACGGCAGCGGAATTTAAAGTTGAGCCGCAAAAAAATGCCCTGATTTTAGACAGTGTGGTAAGTCTTGCCAGCAGCGCGGTTGAGCCAGAAGAAAAGCTGCTTTCAATCAACATTCCAGCCAAGCCAAACCAACCTTACCGCGTTAATTTTTCGCCAAAAAATTACCACGATGGCGAGCCGACAATCGCGGTTTTTGTCGATCAATTTCAGCAACAAATAATTGAAAAACGTGACCCGAATTTTTACTCGTTGGGCGAAAAAATAATTGCGTGGCAACATGCTTTGCACGCCGGTGAAGGGCTTGGAATTGTTTGGAAAATCACCGTATTTTTAGTGGGATTTTTGCCGCTACTTTTTTCAATTACGGGCATTGTTTTGTGGCTGAAAAAGAAGAAAGAAAAAGCCGCAAGGTTGGCGTAGAAGTGTAAAAGTTGCCTGGCAGGCAACAGTCCTTCTTTTTTTACTCGATCCTTTGTTTTCAAGGGGTTTCGAGTTTCACTTGTTCAAAATCGCAAAAAGTGAATTCTATCCAAGAGGGTGAAGAAAATTAAAAATTACAATTCTTGGTTGAGATTCTCGGTAAGTCCTAGGTCCCTGAGCAAAGGCCTGAAAGGCCGTCGTCGAAGGGCCCGAAGCTCGGAATTTTAGGCCCTTCGACGACGCTCGCGCTTTGCTCAGGGACCTAGGACTTTTGGCTTGCTAAACCTAAAGATCTTTCAAAATCGTGCGAAAATAAAATCCCTCGCACTCCTTCTGCGGCTTTGCAATCAGCCACTTCTCGTCATGTTTTTCAAAAGTGCATCCGTAAAAATTTCGGGTTTTAAATTTTCCTTCTTGCAGCAAGTAATCGTAAAAAATCTTCAACTCACGCAGGCGCGGTTTGTAATTTTGCCTACTCACTTCCAAGGCAACCAACGCCAAAATTTTTAGGGCAATTTTCGCGTCGAGTTTTTGCAATTTTTTTAGATCTAAAAAGCAAAATCCCTCGGGGCTAAATTTCAAAATTTTCTTGGCTTCGCGCAAAAGCAAATCATCAAAAAAATCGCGCATTTTGGCGATTTCATCCGAGGCATTTTTGATTCTTTTTTGAATCAAATTTTTTTCTTCAAAAGTTTCGAAAA
>CAIUFU010000063.1 GCA_903898475.1 uncultured Alphaproteobacteria bacterium
CGTCTCCTTTTGAAGGATCACGCGTCTCCACATCAGCACAAAAAATGTCAGGTGGAGCTGGAATAGAGGATTTTTAAATTTTCACTACATCATTACAGTCCAAGAAAATGAACCTACTCCTCTTACTAAACTCCGACATCCACTCCGCAACTTCTCTGAAGCTGCTTGCACCGCATTTACAAAATCACAAAATCGGCATTATTCTCTCGCAAAAAGTTGGAAATACTGACAGCTTGGCGCAAGAATTAATTCAGATGAAAAGAGTTGAGCAACTTGGTGCGGCAGAAATTTTTGTGGATTTGGCGGCGCAGCTTAATGCCAAAATTACTGCTTTTTCTAGCGTAAATTCTGCTGAAGCTTTGGCTGAATTTAAAGAATTTGCACCCGATTTAATGATTTCAATTCGCTTCGGACAAATCTTTAAACCCGCGCTAATTGCCACTTCACGACTTGGAGTTTTAAACTTACATTCCGGAATTTTACCAAATTACCGTGGTGTCATGGCCAGTTTTTGGGCGGTTTTAAATGGTGAAAAAAATCTAGGCACGACGTTGCATTTTGTACGCGATGCGGGGATTGATACTGGTGACATTATTGGATTTTCTCACAGCGAAATTGATTGGAATTTGTCGCTGGTGCAAAATATCAACAACCTTTACCGAGGTGGCTGTGAGTTGATCTTACAGACTTTGCAGAAAATTTCTGCGGGAGAAAAAATTGACTCTGTGAATCAGAAAACTTTAGGCGCTGGGCAATATTTTTCTTATCCGCAAAAAGAGGATGTTGAGAAGTTTTTGAAATTGATGCGGTTGGTTTAAGCGTGACGAACACTGCGAATAGATAAACAATATCCCAAAGCATCTAAAATCGCCTTGAAGGTTGTCAGCGTTGGATTCCCATCTTTAGAAAGAATTTTATAAAGCGATTCGCGAGTCAGCCCTGTCTTGTTAGAAATTTCGGCCATGCCGCATTTCACCTTAGCAATTTGGCGCAGGGCCAAAAGTAAAATTGCGATGTCGCCATCTTTCTCGAAATCTTCTAGAGCCAACTTTAGGAAGTGATCCATTTGTTTTTTACTAGAGCCAATTGATGCGGCAACCCAGTCATCATAGCTTTTATAATCAGATATTTTTTTAGTTTTTTTGTTCATGATATTTTTGTAAATAAGTTTTGGCTTTTTTAATGTCGGTTTTTTGTGATGATTTATCTCCGGCGCAAAGCAGCAAAATCAAGCACCCTAGCTCTTTCGCAAAATAAATTCTATACCCCGCACCAACATGAATTTTTAGTTCAAAAACTTTGTCTCCCACCGATTCGCAATTACCAAAATTACCTGTTTTGATTCTGTTTAATCTTGAGATAACAATATTTTGCAATTTCCAATCTAACCTAGAAAACCAATCAGAGAAAGGTTCTTTGGCAAATTGATCTTGGTAGCTGATAATTTCTAATTCTTGTAGCACGCGCGGGTTTTTGGTTAGAATGTGGTGAGAACATTCGATTAATGTAATGTATAAGATACTTATAAAATGTATCTTATATGACACAATAAAAAATTTTGAATTTGTTTTAAAAACTTTGAAGTTAGTTTGTTTTTGGACGTGATAATGAAGTTTAACCAACAACTAAAAACCATGACATCCATCGGACAAAACATTGTGAAGCACCAAATCCGTTACGATTTGGAGATTATTGCCGAGCTCATCAAACCAAACTCCAAGGTTTTAGATATTGGCTGTGGCGATGGGGAGCTTCTTGAGTTTCTTAAAAAGACCAAAAATGTTGATGCGCGCGGATTAGAAATTTCGCAGGCGCAGGTGAGCCAAGCTTTGATGCGTGGCATTTCGGCAATTCAGGGAGACGCTGAAAATGACCTCACTTTTTATCCTGATCGTAGTTTTGATTTTGCTATTTTAAGTCAAACCATTCAGGCCACTCACCGACCAAAAGAAATTCTCGAAGAGATGCTTCGCATCGCAGAATTTGCGGTGATATCTTTGCCTAACTTTGCGCATTTTAAAAACCGCTTGCACTTACTCTGCAAAGGCTCAATGCCGGTTAATAAAAACATTCCTTTTGAATGGTTTGAAACTCCCAATATTCACTTTTGTTCGATCAAAGATTTTGAAAAACTTTGCGAACAGCTCGGTTTTAGCGTTAAGAAAAAAATCTTTTTAACCGCGAAACATCAGCTTCTCGGAGTTTTGGGTCACAATTGTTTAGCGAATTTTTTTGCTGAATATGGTATTTTCTTGATTACAAAAAACGAACTTGCTGCAACAAATCAGGAAGAATTTGTTTTTAAAAAAACTGCACAATTCGGCTTTAAAGCAGCCCCCAGCGCCACTTGCTTATCAACAAATTTGAATCGCAAATGAAAAAATTTTGGTTAGCAATTTTAGCTCTAACTCTGATTTCTGCCTGTTCGAGCCACCCAAAAAAACCCACCAAACGCACTTACACCAAAAAAAAAGAAAGCTCCGGTAAACGCATAAAAAGCAAATATTCCGATTATGTGAAGCCTTCCGAGTCAATGCAGGTAGGTCTTCCCAAAACCAACAATTATATTTTTAAAAATTCAGAAGCAAAAATTGAAAGCAGCAGCGACGAGCTAGAATTAGTTGACGCTGATACTAATAATTCTGTCAGCGATGACGGCAAATATAGCGGCATTTTCAAAGTTGGAAATCCTTACGAAATTTTTGGCGTTAATTACATTCCGCAAAATTACGAAGATTACGAAGAAATCGGCACCGCCTCTTGGTATGGCGACGATTTTCACGGCAAAGCCACTGCCAATGGTGAAACTTACAATATGGGCAGCATGACGGCGGCGCACCCAACTTTGCCGCTACCTTCACTGGTTCGCGTGACTAATTTGCGCAATAATAAAAGTGTGATTGTGCGGGTGAATGATCGCGGGCCTTTTGCCAAAAATCGCGTGATTGATGTTTCAGAAAAAGCGGCAACTTTGCTGGAATTTAAAGGACAAGGCACCACAGAAGTAAAAGTTGAACTGCTGCGCAACGACACTGATCGGATGTTGGAAAAACTCAAAATCAAAAACTAATTGTTTATGTTCATTGCTTTTTGCGCTGCCGTGGCTCTTGCGATTTTGGTTTCTTTAGTAATGCCTTGGATACAGATGGGGCGCATTAGCGATTTAGAAAGTGAACTTGCGAGAATTAAGCGCTTATTAGCATCCGAACAAACTCCAATCAAGCCACGCGAACTCAATGTTCCGGCCAACTTCAAAGTAGAAAATCCAACACCTCTACAAAGTCAAAATATCCCGATTTTACCTAGACCAATTGCCCAACCAAAAATCAGTTTCGAACAGCGTTTCGGAGCGCGTTTGCCGGTTTGGATCGGTGGCGCGGCTCTGGCGCTTTCTGGCCTTTTCTTGGTTAAATATTCAATTGATGCCGGAATTCTCACGCAAAATGTGCGACTAATTTTAGGTGCCGCTTTTGGTTTTAGCTTAATGCGTTTAAGCACGTGGATTGAGGCTCGCGATCAAATCGCCAATAATAAAAAAATCGCTCAAACTTTGGCGGGCGCAGCAATTGTTGATTTATATTTTTGTATATACGCTGCGACCAGTCTTTACCAAATTTTTCCGCCATTTTTAGGAATCGTGGCGATGACTTGCGTCACCGCCCTCGCGGTTTTCATGTCGCTGCGCTTTGGCGCGGCAATTGCAATTTTTGGTTTGGTTGGCGGCTTTTTAACTCCGGCTTTAATCTCGTCAAACGAGCCCAGCGCGGCGCTGCTTTTCTTTTATCTCTATCTTTTATTTGCCGGATTATTTTTTGTGATTCGCAAACAAAATTGGTGGGCACTTGCAATTCCTAGCGTCATCGCAGTTTTTTTATGGGTGATAATTTGGCTTAACACGCATTTTAACCCTGCCGATAGTTTGTATCTTGGTTTATTTTTAATCGCGATTTGCGCCACGACAGTTTTCAATTCACAAGCCGCAATTGAGAATGGCGAAGTTGATAAATCGCACAATTTTAGCCTCTCGGCAATTCTTAGCTACATCACTTTGGGCGGCGCGACACTGCTTTTAGAAATGATTACCAAACAAAGTAATTGCGGCATTTTGGAATTATCGCTCTTTGGAGTTTTAGCAATTGGCAGTATTTTTTTAGCTTACTTCAAACAAAAAATTTATGGATTAGCGCCGCTTATTACCTGTGCCGCAAGCGCTCTGATATTGCTTTCTTGCCCTAATTTAAATCTCGCTACCATTCTTGCTTTTGCAATTTTATTTACTGCTTCTGGCTATCTTTTGCTGTGGAAATCAGCCAATCCAAAACTTTGGGCTATCTTGGTTGGCGGCGCTTCTGTTGCTTATTACGCGATTGGATATTTGAAAATTTACCAACCAATAAACCAAGCAGCTTGGAGCATTACCGCTTTAATTTTGGCATTTTTAGCAGCGCAAATAACTAAAAAAATAAACACTAAATTTCCAAGCGACGAAACTTCAAAACAACAGCTTTTAGCCATATTTGCTGCCACTTCTTGCGCTTTTTTGACAATGTCTTTTTTGATTGTTTTGCCGCAAGAATTTTTCCCAATTTTCTTCGCCGCCCAAATTTTAGCTCTAAGCTGGATTAACAACGGCGTTGATGTGAAAGCGCTGCGCAAAATCGCTAATGTTTGCTTGGTGATTTTTGGAATTTTAGTTGCTGTGCAAATTCTCAATTCATCAGACAAATCTTTAATTTATTTTGCCGCACCAGCGCTCATGCTGTTTCTTGCCAGTCGTCTATTCGTTAGAAAAGGCGACGATCGCTTGGTACAATATCTCGAAATTTTCATAGTAACTCTAGCCGTTGCCGCAGCTTATTTCACGCTACGCAACAATTTCGCAATCAACTTCACCAGCAGAGCAATTTTCACCGACATTCTTTGTATTTACGCTGTAATCTGCTTGTGGTTTGGTAAAAAATTTGATCGTCGCGTTTTTTTACTAAGCACCCAAGTGCTCTTTTACGCTGCAATATTGCGGGTTTGTGCTTTTGATTTATTGTCGCTCAATCCAATTTGGTCACATCAAGCAGTCGGCAATTTTCCATTAATCAATGCTTTGATTTTGCCTTATTTATTTCCCGCCGGCGCTTTAATATTTGCCAATCGCACGCAATATTTGCCTTACAGCAAACCCTTTATTCTGGTTTCAATTTTCGCCTTTATTTCGCTCAATGTGCGCCAATTATTTCACAGCCCTTATTTAGATTTTGGCACCACCAGCAATGCTGAAACTTACAGCTATTCCGCTGCTTGGTTGATCTTTGGTATTGCGGCATTATTTATTGGCACGGCGCAAAAAAATAAATCAATTCGCCTTGCCGCTTTGGGGTTAATTACTCTCGCGGTTTGCAAAGTTTTTCTCTACGATGCTTCAGAGCTCACCGGACTTTACCGCGTCTTCTCATTCTTAGGGTTAGGAATTGTGCTAATTGGCCTAAGCTGGTTTTACACTCGTTTTCTTTCTGAAGAAAAATAATTTAAACATCTCTCCAAAATGAACTACAAAAACAAAACTACCGATTTCAAAAAATTGCATCCAGACACCCAAATGGTTCGCGGCGGCACCATCCGCTCTAACTTTGGCGAAACCTCGGAAGCGATTTTTTTGAATTCTGGTTTTTGCTACAACTCGGCAGAAGTTGCCGAAAGCCGCTTTAACGGCGTTGATCCTGGTTACGTTTATTCGCGCTACGTTAATCCAAGTTTGAAAATGCTTGAAGAAAAAATGGCCTTGCTTGAAGGAGCAGAAGCGGCGTGTGTCATGGGTTCGGGCATGGCGGCAGTTTTTGCTAGCATCATGTGTCAAATCAAAGCGGGCGATCATTTTATTGCTTCGCGCGTTTTGTTTGGCTCGTGCTTTTACATCGCGACAAAAATTTTGCCTAACTACGGAATTGATGTGACTCTAGTTGACGGAGTTAACGAAGACGAGTGGCGCAAGGCTTTCAAAAAAAATACCAAAGTAGTTTTTATTGAAACACCCGCCAATCCAACTTTAGAAGTTATCGACATTCGTTTTGTTTCTGATCTCTGCAAAAAACACGGCGCGCATTTGATTGTGGATAATATTTTTGTCTCACCTTTCGCGCAAAAGCCTCTCGAGCTCGGCGCTGATTCTGTGGTTTACTCAACCACCAAACATCTTGACGGACAAGGTCGCACCTTGGGCGGATGTGTTGTCGGCAGTCAGCATTTTATCAAAGAAGTTTTATTGCCATTTCATCGCCACACCGGTCCAGCACTTAGTCCGTTTAACGCTTGGATTGTTTTGAAAGCGCTAGAAACTTTTTCACTGCGCATGGAACGCCACTGCGCTAGCACCCAAAAAATTGCTGAGTTTTTGGAAAGTCACCCAAAAGTGAAAAAAGTTTTGTACCCCACGCTAAAATCGCACGCCCAATTTGAAATCGCACAAAAGCAGATGAAAAACGGTGGCACGGTGATTGCACTGGAAATTAAAGGCGGCAAAGCTGAAGCTTTTGCTTTCATGAATCGCTTACAAATCATTGACATTTCAAATAATTTTGGCGATTCCAAATCTTTAATTACTCATCCCGCAACAACAACTCACTCAAGCATCGCTCGCCAAGATCAGGAGAAAATCGGCATTACTGAATCAATGTGCCGACTTTCGATTGGTTTAGAGCATGTGGATGATTTGATTGCGGATTTGGATGGGGCTCTAAGATAAAAGTTCCTAGGTTCCTGAGCAAAGCACGAAG
>CAIUFU010000064.1 GCA_903898475.1 uncultured Alphaproteobacteria bacterium
AGCCATTTTTTTTCTACCAAAATTCTTAATCAAAAAACCATCAGCGAAACCAGTTTGGGCAAAAGTTTTTTACTAAAATTAAAGAAACTTTTTACCGATGAATTTTTTGGCATGACGATCAATTCATTTTCGTCAGTGTCGCTAGATCCTTCTCTGGTGCTGTTTTCTATCGATAATAATTCGGCCAATCTTTCTTTTTTTAAGAAGAATCGCTACTTCTCGTTAAATATTTTAAGCTACGAACAACTTGAACTAGCCAAAGCTTTTGCCACCCCAAAAAATTCATTAAAATGGGGAGTAGAGCCATATTTTTTAGGCAAATTCGGCAACCCAATTTTTCAAAATTCTTTAGGTTTTTTCGAATGCAAAAAACACCGTGTAATCAAAGCGGGCGACCACCACATCATCATCGGCAAGGTTTTAGATTTTGATAAAATGGCAGATAGAAATTCTTTGGTTTATTCAAAAGGAAAATACGGGTCGTTGTAAAACTGCTTAAATTATTTCTCTTCTGTCATCTCGAACGAAGTGAGAGATCTAATGAGTTTTAGGTAGTTTAGAATCATGAGATCTCTCACTTCATTCGAGATGACAGACTTTGTTTTTATGAAGAGATAATTTGTGTGATTTTTAGGATTTAGTTTGTTGATTTTTCAAAATCGAAAAATACTGTTCGCTCCCCTTCCAAAAAAAGATTCCTCAAAAAAATCTATTCTTCCCATTCCCCGGTAGCTCAGTGGTAGAGCAAGTGACTGTTAATCACTTGGTCGGAGGTTCGAATCCTTCCCGGGGAGCCATCTATATACGCGATGAGTCGCCATAAAACACTTCCTCAAAAAGATCCAATTGTAACGAATGTAGAGGCTGCTTGCGAAACTTCCGGCACAGACATGTACATGGTCCTTCAGCATGCATGCATCGCCTTGAATGCTACGGCAGAAAAATTTTACAAAAAAGATACAACCAACGGGGTCGAGTATGCTAATTTCATCAACCGGTATTCTTGGATACTTTCTGCAACTTCCCAGAGTGTAGATTTTGAAAAAACAAAGTTTGGTGATCTTGGTGTAAAGATTGGTGGTAAGCTAATTAAAAATCCTACCGTTGGAGATATTGTTTATTTTATCAGAACTAAAGTAGCGCATGGCAAGAAGGTGCCTGAGACACTTGGTTTTTCTGAAGACAACTCATTTTCCTTTGGAAAAAACGGAACACTTCATATGCCGCAATCTTTTGCATGGGGATTAATTTTTATCTGTGTTTTTGCTGAAATAAACGACAACATTAAGTCGGATGGTAATGTAAAATTAATCTATGTTGGGCCATTAAAGCATAAGCCATACTCGTTCAATCCCATCGCAAATACGATTACTAAATTTGAATTTTTAGTAAAAGATTCTTGGGGTAAAGAAAAAGAGCTGAAAAAATTTTATAGCCAATTTGATATTGCAAAAATCGATTTTAGTCAATTCTGGACCACCACATAGCATTTCTTAGTCATTGAAATCTTTAACTGCGCCCAAAAACAGAAAATGGGCAATATCAATTACATGACAAGTTGTACAAAGGGGTCAGATCTCGAC
>CAIUFU010000065.1 GCA_903898475.1 uncultured Alphaproteobacteria bacterium
AGCAAAGTAAAAGATATTACTGACGACACGATCGTTAGAAGAGTATTTGGCGCAATTAACGCAACTATCCGCACTAACTATTACCAAACCGCACCAGATGACGGTTTCAAAGGTTATCTATCATTTAAATTCGATTGCAAAAAAGTTCCTGAACTTCCATTGCCATTGCCTTACGCTGAAATTTTCGTTTACTCAAGTCGAGTGGAAGCAATTCACTTACGTGGCGGCAAAGTCGCTCGTGGTGGACTTCGCTGGTCTGACCGTGGTGAAGATTTCAGAACCGAAGTTCTTGGTTTGGTAAAAGCGCAAACTACTAAAAATGCTGTAATCGTTCCGGTTGGATCAAAAGGCGGCTTCGTTTTGAAGCGCGATATGACGGGGCTTAGCCGTGATGAAATTCAGAAAGAAGGCATTGAGTGCTACAAAACTTTCTTGCGCGGCCTTTTAGACGTTACTGACAATGTCATAAATAACAAAATCGAACATCCACACAATGTTGTGATGCATGATGATTCTGATCCTTATTTAGTTGTTGCTGCCGACAAAGGAACGGCAACTTTCTCTGACATCGCAAATAGCATTTCTGCCGAATATAATTTCTGGTTGGGCGATGCTTTCGCGTCAGGCGGTTCAGTTGGTTACGATCACAAAAAAATGGGCATCACCGCAAAAGGCGGCTGGATTTCAGTAATGCGCCACTTCCGCGAAATGGGAATCGATACCCAAACACAAGATTTCACCTGCGTTGGAATTGGTGATTTGGCGGGTGACGTTTTCGGTAATGGCATGTTGCTTTCAAAGCATATCAGGCTGGTTGCGGCATTTAACCACATGCATATTTTCCTTGATCCAACTCCAGATTCTGCAACATCTTTTGTTGAACGTGAACGCATGTTTAACTTACCGCGTTCAAGCTGGATGGATTACAACCAAGCCTTAATTTCAAAGGGCGGCGGAATTTTTGAAAGAAGTGCAAAATCAATTCAACTTACTCCTGAAATTAAAAAAGTTTTAGCAATTGAAGAAGATGAATTAACCCCAACTGAATTGATGGGAGCTATCTTAAGAGCACCAGTTGATTTATTGTGGAATGGTGGAATCGGTACATACGTAAAAGCAACAGACGAATCAAACCAAGAAGTTGGCGATCGTGCTAATGACGATCTTCGCATCAATGGTAATGAACTTCGTTGCAAAGTGATCGGCGAGGGCGGCAATCTTGGCTTCACTCAAAAAGGTCGTATTGAATATGCTGTAAACGGCGGGCACGTCAATACTGACGCGATGGATAACTCTGCTGGCGTTGATTGCTCAGATCACGAAGTAAATATCAAAATCGCACTTACCGCTGCGATGCGCGACAAAAAAATTACTCTCGAAGAAAGAAATAAAGTTCTCGAATTAATGACCGACGATGTTTCTCAATTGGTTCTAAACGACAACCGCTTGCAAACTCAGGCGATTTCAATTGCCAAATCACAAGGCATTTCAGCCCTTGGTGAGCAAGCGCAATTTTTAGATAAGTTAGAAAAAACCGGTTTCTTAAATCGCAAAATTGAATTTTTACCTTCGAAAAAAGAAATCGACAAAAGACAAGTCGATAAAATTGGTCTTACTCGCCCAGAGCTTTGCGTGATGTTGGCTTATTCTAAAATGGATATTTACAACAACATTCTCGCCTCAAATTTGGTGAAGGATAAATATTTCGAGAGCGAATTATTTTCTTACTTCCCGAAATTAATGCAGGAAAAATTTGCTGATGAAATCACTAATCACCAGCTGCGCAACGAAATCATCGCCACTCAAATTACCAACTTCGTCGTAAATAGAATTGGCATTACGTTCATCAATCAAATCTGCCAAGACACTGGTTTTAGCGTGGTTGATGTGGTTAAAAGTTTCATCATCGCCTGCGATTCATTCAGGCTTCGTGAAGTTTGGGAAGAGGTGGAAAATCTTGACGGAAAAATCTCAACTCACGTGCAAACTCAAATGTTTTTGAGTGCAAATAAATTACTCGAAAGATCGGTGACTTGGTTGTTACGCAATCAATCAAAAGGCAATGTTTCAACAACAGTTACACGCTTTAGAAAAATTGCTGACGAACTTACATCGGTATTGTCTCAAGTATTGGCGCAAGCCTCTCGCGAGTCGTTCGAAAGAAAAATTGAGCGTTACTATCTCAATAATGTTGATCGCAAATTAGCTGAAAAAATTGCGGCGATGGATCCGGTTGCATCAGCTTTTGACATTGCAGAAATTTCAGCAGCGTCGAATTTTGATTTGAAAACCATCGCTAAAATTTACTTTGCTGTTGGCACCAGATTCTCTTTGAAATGGCTCCGCAGTAAGGTTTCTAATTTGAGCTTCAACGATCACTGGCAAAAACTTTCAAGCAAAACAATTCTCGAAGACCTTTATTCTTATCAAATGAAAATCGCCAAACAAGTTGTTGATTTCAGTTGTGAAGATAAGACTCTTTGCGAAGTGGATTCTTTGAATAATTGGATCAAAACTGTCGACTTCTTAGTTGAGCGTTTTGACAATTTTGCAACTGATCTAAAAACCCATCCAAACCACGATCTATCAGCTTTCATCGTGGCTTTGAACAGGTTAAAACCTCTGGTTAGTTAAGAACAAAAATATGCGGTCGTGGCGGAATTGGTATACGCGCAACGTTGAGGTCGTTGTGGGGTAAAACCCGTGGAAGTTCAAATCTTCTCGACCGTACCAGCCTTCGCTCTTACGAGCTTCGGCTGGCAGGCCCATCTAGTTTTTTTTAATGAACGAAGTGAATTTAGAAAAACTGATGTCCACCGTAGCTTTAGCGAAGGTGGAATGGACTGTCAGACGGAGATCGTTAGAGCGAAGGAGGGCTTATTTAGCAGAACTCCAATCATTACTTTTCATGAAACTCCTAGTCTTAAAAGAAACTCAAAAAAACGAAAACCGAGTTGCTCTCACACCTGAGCTAGTTTCAAAATATCAAAAACTCGGAATTGAAGTTTTTGTTGAAGCAAAAGCTGGAGAAAAATCTTCTATTTCTGATGCCGATTTCGAAAAATCGGGCGCTAAAATCACCTCAGATATTGCACAAATTTTACCAGAAGTTGATGCGATTATTTCAGTACAAAGAGCTGATCTTGATTTCTCTAAAACCAAAGCGGGCGTAGTGCTTACAGCACTTCTTAATCCATATTTTCAAAAAGAAAAAATCGCCGAACTTGCACAAAAAGGCGTTTCTGCTTTTGCCCTAGAGCTTCTACCACGCATCACGCGCGCGCAAACCATGGACACGCTTTCATCTCAAAGTAATTTAGCCGGTTACGTTTCAGTAATCGAAGCCGCTTACGAAATGCCTAAAGCAGTGCCGATGATGATGACTGCGGCGGGTACGATCTCTGCGGCAAAATTTTTAATTTTGGGTGCGGGCGTTGCCGGATTGCAAGCAATCGCAACTGCCAAAAGATTGGGCGGAATCGTCTCTGCCTTTGACGTGCGCACTGCTGCCAAAGAGCAAGTGCAAAGCTTGGGCGCCAAATTCATCGAAGTAAAAACTGATGAAAAAAACGACGGAGTTTACGCCAAAGAAATGAGCGACGAATATAAAAAACTCCAAGAGCAATTGTTAAAAGACACCATCAAAAACCAAGATGTGGTAATTGCCACCGCGTTAATTCCTGGAAAAAGAGCGCCGATTTTAATTTCAGAAGAAATGGTAAAATCAATGAAAGCAGGTGCGATCATTGTTGATTTAGCTGCGGTAAATGGCGGTAATTGTGCTTTGACAGAAATGGGAAAGATTGTTGAAATTGGTGGCGTAAAAATTATTGGTCACGAAAACTTCCCAAGTCGAATCGCTGGTGATGCGAGTAAACTTTTTGCAAAAAATGTTTTTAACTTCATCGAGCTTTTAGCCAGCAAAGACAAGGGTGCAATTGCAATTGATCTGGAAGACGAAATCGTAAGAACAACTTTGGTGGCGCACCAAAATGCTGTTACAAATGACAGCTTGAAGTCGTAATAACCTCTTCGTAAAAAGCGCAAAAATTTTTTATAATTTTCTATGACCAAACCAAGAAAATCTAAATCTATGTCTCTAAAACTTGATATCCCACAGCCCGATCTTTTGAAGCCAAGAATCACAATTTTTGGTGCTGGTGGTGCTGGCGGAAATGCCATCAATAACATGATTCGCGCCAATCTTGAAGGGGTTGAATTCGTTGCGGCAAATACTGATGCACAAGCTCTGCAAAATTCTCTCGCCGAGCATAAAATTCAATTGGGTGTAAAAACCACCAAAGGTTTGGGAGCTGGCTCTTTTCCTGATCGCGGACGTGCTGCCGCCGAAGAAAATGTTGAAGAAATTGAGAAGCTTTTAGAAGGCAATAACATGATTTTCATCGCTGCTGGAATGGGCGGCGGAACTGGAACTGGTGCTGCTCCAGTAATTGCAAAATTGGCGCGTGAGCGTGAGATTTTGACAGTTGGCGTAGTAACAAAGCCATTTCACTTTGAAGGAAAATACCGCATGGAAACTGCGGAAGCGGGCATTGAAGAATTAAAAAAATATGTCGACACGCTAATCATTATTCCAAATCAAAATCTTTTCAGAATCGCCAACGAGCATACAACTTTTGAATCAGCTTTTAAAATGGCTGACGATGTTTTGCATGCCGGTGTGCGCGGTATTACTGATCTTATCACTATGCCCGGATTGGTGAATTTGGACTTTGCCGATATCAGAACCATCATGACCAAAATGGGTAAAGCGATGATGGGAACAGGTGAAGCAACCGGTGAAAACCGTGCTATTGCTGCTTGCGAAGCGGCTATTTCTAATCCACTTCTTGACGATATTTCAATTAAAGGAGCCAAAGGTGTTTTAGTTAACATGACTGGCGGCCCAGACATGACGCTATTTGAAGCCGATATGGCGGTGAATGCGATTAAGAAAGAAGTTGATTCAAGCGCTAATATTATTTTCGGATCAGCCTTTAACGAAAATATGAAAGGCAGAATCAGAATTTCAGTTGTGGCCACCGGAATTGACGCGGATGAATTTAGACGCGACACCTTGAAAGCTCCTGAAACCTCTGAACCAAGCAGATTCAAGGTGAATTTTTCAGACTCGGGAAATGCAAAAAACACTTCAGAAAAAAGTTTTTTTGATCCAGGTGTTTCAGCAAAAGTTCAAGATGAAGATGTTGAAGAAATCAGCGACGTAAATTTCAAACCGAAAAAATCTTACGCTAAAGAAGAAAACCACAATTACGGTAAAGCAGCGGAGCATCACGAAAAAAAGCACGGCATCACTGACGAAAATGGTTTTGCGCAAGTGAGTTTTTTTGGTAAAGAATTAGAAGAAAAACTGCAGGAAGAAGAGTTTGACGAAGAAGAAGTTGTTGAAGAAAAAATCGAAATAAGAAAATCAGTAACTATTGAGAAGCCTGTAAGACAAAGCGTTAAAGCCAAACCTGCTGCTAAAAAAGAAAGCAGTGGTTTTAGTCTTTTTAGCTTCATGAATTCTTCAAAAATGAAGGACGAGCCGCAAGAAAGTCACGAAGAAGAAGCGGTTGAAGAAATTATCGTAGAAAGAGCTGCGCCAAAGGCAGTAAAGGCGCGTGAGGTGTCTGAAAAATCTCATGAGGCAGATAAGAAGCGTCGTGAGTTTTTTAGCGCGACAATTTTTGACGAAGAAGATTCGGGTGTTGGTAGCGATAAAGTTGATGATGATATTTTGAATGTTCCGGCGTTTTTTAGACGGAAGAAGTAAGTTTTAGATCGAGTTCTTGAATAACCACCCCCAACCCCTCCTTGAAAAGGAGGGGCTTTAGTTCTGAGCTCGGTTTCAAGTACTCCCCTCCTTTTCAAGGAGGGGTTGGGGGTGGTTATTCACAGACTCAAATTCTCAAAAAATGTCTCAAATCTACCTAATCTCTCCCCCACAAATCGACTTAAAAACCTTCTCCCCGCGCCTCGAAAACGCCCTAAAAACCTCACTAGTTCCAACCTTCCAACTCCGCCTAAAAAACTACGAGACAGCCGAGTTAAAAAAAATCGCAACCGAGCTAAAAAAAATCTGTCACGCCAATAATTGCTTATTTCTCTTAAACGATTCTTACGAAATAGCTGCTGATGTTGGGGCTGACGGTGTTCATCTTGGCGTTGAAGATGGCTCAATTGCTTTGGTCAGAAAAAAAGCCCCAGAAAATTTTGTCATTGGTGCTAGTTGCTACGATTCAAGACATCTCGCCATGGAAGCTGCAGAGCAGGGTGCGGATTATCTTTCTTTCGGCGCTTTTTTCGAAAGCAAAACCAAAAAATCTCGTGGCAATCCAACTACAGAAATCATCACTTGGTGTCGCGAAATGATGAATTTACCAATCGTGACAATTGGCGGCATTAACGACCAGAATTGCGCTTCTTTGGTAAAAGCCGGCGCCGATTTTTTGTCGGTTATTTCTTACGTTTGGGATCATCAGCAAGGTGAAGTGGTGGCTTTGGATAAGTTGCATCTCGCTTGTAAGTAAAACTCGATGTCATGCTGAGCTTGTGTTCAAAATTCAAATCCCCCAATTTTTCCACCAAAATTCACGCAATAAAAAACCGGCCTGAAAATTTCTTTTCAGACCGGCTTATTTTTTTAACTCTAAGCTAAATTAGTTTTTAGCAGGAGCTGATGGTCGGCCTTGTGGAGCTGCAGAACCTGTAGCATTTCCACCAGCGTTACCGCGGTTTTCCATGCGTTGTTCTTTGCGCTCTTCACGTTTTTCCATTCTGTTTTCTTTGTGTTCTTGACGATTTTCCATTCTGTTTTCTTTGCGTTCTTCGCGTTTTTCAGCGCGGTTTTCCATGCGCTGTTCTTTATGCTCTTCACGTTTTTCCATTCTGTTTTCTTTATGTTCTTGACGGTTTTCCATTTTTTGACCGCCTTGTTGTCCGCCACCTTGAGGTTGTCCACCTTGAGGACGTCCACCTTGTTGACCACCTTGTTGTTGTCCGCCACCTTGAGGACGTCCACCTTGCTGACCACCTTGTTGTTGTCCTCCTTGAGGTTGAGCGTGTTGTTGTCCACCACCTTGTCCACCTTGTGGTTTGCCGCCGCCCATGTGCGGTTGAGCGAATGCTGTTGTTGCCATTAGAGACATGATGGCGCTAAGTTTTGCTAAATTTTTCATATTTTTTGATTTTGTTAATCGAGGAAAATTCAAGTAAAATACTTGAACTTGGAAGGCGAAGCTATTTTTGCAAAACAGGCAATCAATGAAAAAAATCAAAGCGTGTCAGGGTTGGAATTCTATTTTAAGAACGTGCTTTATTAAGCAGCACAAAATCAGCGAGAACACAAGCCAACATTGCTTCACCAACCGGAACGGCGCGAATTCCAACGCAAGGATCGTGACGGCCTTTAGTGATAATTTCGCAATTGTTCCCAGCAAGATCGATGGTTTTTCTTGGAATTAAAATTGAGCTAGTTGGTTTCACCGCAAATCTCACCACAATATCTTGCGAAGAAGAAATGCCGCCCAGAACCCCGCCCGAGTGATTCGAAGAAAATTCCAGCGCACCATTTTTCATCCACATTTCGTCAGCCAGCTCAGAACCTTTTTTAGTTGCCGCTTCCATTCCCATGCCGATTTCAACGCCTTTGACAGCATTAATTGACATCATTGCTGCGGCGATTCTGCCATCTAATTTATTGTAAATTGGCTCACCCAAACCAACCGGAACATTTTTTGCTACAACCTCGATAATCGCGCCAACAGAGTCTCCAGACTTTCTGATTTCGAGCAAATAATCTTCAAAATTTTTGGCAGCTGCGGCGTCAGGGCAGAAAAAATCATTTTGATCAATTTGTGAAAAATCAATTTTAGTGCGGTCGATTTTTTTCTCGCCGATTTGTGTTAAGTAGCCGGTAATTTCAATTTTTTCGCGCTCTAAAACTTTACGAGCAACAGCGCCCGCAGCAACTCGCATTGCGGTTTCGCGAGCTGATGATCTGCCGCCGCCGCGATAATCGCGAATGCCGTATTTTTTGAAGTAAGTGTAGTCAGCGTGAGAAGGGCGAAATTTATCTTTAATGTCGCCGTAATCGCCGCTTTTTTGATCTTGATTGAAAATGATTAAACTAATCGGAGTGCCGGTAGTCTTGCCTTCAAAGACACCAGAAAATATTTTTACTTGGTCGGTTTCTTGGCGTTGCGTCGTAAATTTTGATTGCCCAGGGCGACGACGATCGAGATGTTTTTGAATATCAGATTCGTTTAAATCAAGCAGAGAAGGGCAGCCGTCAACCACGCAGCCAATTGCTTCTCCATGGCTTTCGCCCCAAGAGGTAAAAGAAAAAACTTCACCAAATTTATTTGTCATTTGTTTGTCTTATTCAAAATTAAAATCGGATTTTTCGTAAAAATTAAATGGTCACCTTCTTCGTCAATTTCTAACTCTCCGGCCGTGATATTGCCAATTTCGCCTGTCGCAAAAACATCGTATAAAATGGCTTCCTGATTGTTTTTGTGAAAGGCTTTTTTGGCTTGAATGTGATAAATTTGCGCATCGCCATGTTCAAATTTAATGCGCGGATTGGTCATGATTTTTTCGGTTTCGTAAGATTTTGATTTCTTCTTGAAATCGGTCACCAGCTTGATGGTCCGGCTTTGGTTGAAAGCATAAAAAACATAAACAAAAACGCCGCCCACGATCAAGCAATAGCACAAAATTGTTAGAAAATTTTTGATGCGTAGATGCGAGTAAAAAAGTTTTAAAATTTCTTCGGTTTTAAGATCCATTTTTTCTGTGTTGTTCAATTGTCACTGAAAATGACTCAACAAATTCAATCACGCCAACCTTGTCTATTTCTAGCTTGCAGCGTTTAACCCGCGCATCTTCCATGATTTTATTCATCACTTCCTGCGCCATTTTTTCGATTAATTTAAATTTATTTTCGGCAATTAATTTTTTGATTTTGGTGGTGATTACATCGTAATCCAAAGTGTCTTCAATATTGTCGCTTTCAAGGCTGCGGGTGAAATCGCTTTCGATTTCGGCATTAATTATGATTTCGCGATCGAAAGTTTTTTCCCAATTGTGAACTCCAAGGTTGGTGTGAAGTTTGAGATTTTTTATTTTGATTAACATCGAATTTAAAAGTTGCGAAAAAAAGCGTAAAAAAAGATTATTTTGTGCGCGCCTTTTAAGTTCAAGCTTCTTTACCTAATGAATCAAAAAATCATTCCATTCCCTAAGAAAAAATCTCAAAAAAATTTCAAAATGTTATTTTTAGTAATTGTGGTTGGTGCCTTTGTGGGCATGATTTCGTGGCAATATTTTGTTGAAAATGTTGCAAAAATGGATGTGAAAATTCCTGAGTCAAAAAATATCACTTTTAATTCACAGCTGCCAATTTCAATGACGACAGCGCAAGTGGCTAACGAATTTGAAAAGGCTGACGGCAAACCAATTTTGCTCTATGTTTACACAACTTGGTGCAAAGTTTGTGTTAAAAGTTTTCCGGTGATTAATGAAATCGCCCGCGAATTTCAAAACACTGATCTGCAGGTAATTTCTTTAGCAATTGACCGCAATCTTGAGGCAGAGGCGCTGCAAGCTTATCTTGATAAATATGGCGAATTTTATTTTGAACCGCGCTTTTTGGCTTTCAAAGAAGGCTTCATTGAATTTTTGCAAAAGAAAAATATTCGTTACGACAATCGAATTCCTTTTACGGTGTTGATTTCGAAAGATGGCGAAGTGCTTACGAAATATTCCGGCGTGAAGAATAAAAATTATTTGCGGAACAAAATTATTAAAGAGCTTTACCTGTAAGTCTCTTGCCGTCATAGGTCCCTGAGCAAAGCGCGAGCGTCGTCGAAGGGCCTGGTAGCTCGAGGTTACGGCCCTTCGACGACGCTCGCGCTTTGCTCAGGGACCTAT
>CAIUFU010000066.1 GCA_903898475.1 uncultured Alphaproteobacteria bacterium
AGGCTTCGAAACTTGATGCAGAAATTTATTCGCAGCAAATTCCTTTGTCCAAATCGGCGCAGAAATTTTTTGAAACAAATTCTAAAATAAAGCTGACGGATTTAATCTCAGGAGGAGACGATTACGAATTAATTTTTGCAGTAAATCCTCGCGATCGCAAAAAAATTGAAGAACTTTCAAAGTATCTAAAGCTCGATATTACGTGCGTTGGCGAATTTAAAAAATCTGCAGATAAAAATTTTCAGATCACTTTGTGCGGCGAAAAAAACACAAAAATAAACATCAAAAAATTTGGCCATGAACATTAAAAGTCTCTTTTCAAAATCAAAAAAATCCGAAGACACAAAATATGTCGGATCTTTTAGAAGAAGTGCTGCAACCACGATTGATATGTGGATAGTTTTATTCATGCGGGTTGTGGTTATGCAGCTGCTTAGCGCCTACTGGCTGGAAGCAAAAGTTCTCGCCTTCAAAACAGAATTTACTGAGCATTTTGGCACTGAAAGCATCAAAAATACTCCGGAGCATATTGATTTTGTCGTGCACAGCTCAGCATTTCTTTGCGCGATAGTTTTTTATATTGTCGTGGTTTTAGTTGGGGCTTTTTATCACGCCTGCCTTAACTCTTCTGCTTGGCAGGGAACTGTTGGAAAGCGCTTAACAAAAATTATGATTGTTAAAGAAGATGAGTCGAAAATCAGCTTTATGAATGCTGCATCTCACTACTTTCTTTCGATCTTACCCTTTGCATTTATCATTTATTTGGTGAGCTATCAATTGCAGCATCAGGTCAAATTTTTTGAGGCCTTGACCGCTTCTGAACTTAACGTTTTCTTGGGAATATCTTTTGTGATTTGGATTCAAATTCATCTTTTTACCAAAAAGAAAACTACAGCTTACGACCTGATTTGCGGCACCGTTTTAATCAACGGAAAAACTGCGGCGAAGTTTCCTTGGAGTAAAATTAAATCTTAAAAACAACTCATCATGATTTCGATCTCACAAAAAACTGTAAATAGCAAAATCGATTGCAGCGGCATTGGCTTGCACAATGGATTGCGCTCATCAATCACATTAGCTCCAGCTCCTTGCAATACAGGGATTGTGTTTAGAAGAACTGATATTGGCGGCGAAAATGGCATCATTAAGGCTAATTATAAAAATGTTATTGGCACCAATTTGGGCACAACACTTACCAATGAATTTGGGGCTAAGGTTTCAACTATTGAACATTTAATGGCCGCGATTTGGGGCTGTGGCATTGATAATCTTTTTATCGATATCAATGCTACGGAAGTGCCAATTATGGACGGTAGCTCGGAGCCTTTCGTATTTTTAATTGAATGCGCCGGCATCAATGTTCAAGAAGAACCGCGTCGCGTGCTTGAAGTAATGAAAAAAGTTCGCGTTGAAGATGGGGACAAATTTATTGAAGTTGAGCCATCGAAAGATTTTTCGATCGATTTACATATCGATTTTAATCACAAAGAAATTCAGCAGCAGAAATTTGATTATCACTCAACTTTCACTTCTTTCAAAAACGATATTTGTCGTGCTCGAACTTTTGGTTTTAAACATGAGATCGATCAATTGCACAAGATGGGATTAGCGAAAGGTGGGTCACTGGATAATGCAATTTTGGTAGATGAACACGGAATCGTAAATAAAGGCGGCCTTCGTTACGAAGATGAGTTTGTGCGCCACAAAACTTTGGACTTCATTGGCGATATTTATCTTGCTGGGCATTTTATTTTGGGACATTTCAATGCTTCAAAAGCTGGGCATGGAATTAACAACAAACTACTTCACAAGCTTTTTGAAGATGAAACAGCCTGGAGAATTATCTAAGAACCCGTCCTAAGTCTTTCTTACCGAACAAGCAACAACCTCACAAACGCCAATTCAATCATTGCGAGAGAGGTGGAGAGCTTTCTCTCGCAGTTCTTCCAAAGTCTTCTGCATTTTTCTAACCACGCAAAAG
>CAIUFU010000067.1 GCA_903898475.1 uncultured Alphaproteobacteria bacterium
CTTTTGCGTGGTTAGAAAAATGCAGAAGACTTTGGAAGAACTGCGAGAGAAAGCTCTCCACCTCTCTCGCAATGATTGAATTGGCGTTTGTGAGGTTGTTGCTTGTTCGGTAAGAAAGACTTAGGACGGGTTCTTAGATAAAATTGCTTCCTTTAGTTCGGAGGAAATTGTCATGTTTTTTTAGTAGCGTAAAAATTTTTCTACTGGCTTTTCAATGCTGTCGAAGCGTCCGTTGCCAACGCGCAACACCGCTAAATTTCTTTGCACTAAACCATTTGGTAAAAATCTGAAAGTTCCGTCAATGCCGCTAAAGCCATTAATTGGCGGATTTGCTGGATTGGTGAAATCGTTAATTGTTGGAGTTTCACCTTTTTGGCGATCAATTAATTTTGAAATTGCCGCAACTAAATCGTAAGTAATCGAAGAAATTCTCGGCGGAAATTTGTTGTAAGTTTGGTAGTAATTTTTTTCAAAAGCGCGGAATTTTTCGCTTTCAGGTGCTGCAAACCAACCACCTAGCAAGTTGTAATCAGAAAGGGTCGAAGAGTCTTCCCATTGATTGGTGCCGATGATTTGAAAATCTCTCTCGTCTTTATTTTGCGCTTTAATTGCCGCGACAATTTTTGATAAAATTTTGCCCGATTCTGGAATCATGATCACTTGCGAATAAGTGCGATCTGATTCGCTGGTGGCAGTTTTTTTCGATTTTTTTGAGTGAGGTGCCACCACAAAAGCGTTAACCACGTGGTCGGCAATTCGATCAACATCTTTCTCGTTTGATTCGTAAAATTCAGCAGTGACGAAAGTTCCGTCACGGCCTTTAACAATTTTTTTGAACATTGCAGTCACGGTGTTGCCATATTGGCTGTTTGGCGCCACGATTGAAAAACTGAATTTTCCCTGTGCCAATGAATAGCCAACGATTTTGTCGATTTGCGCTTCCAACAACATTCCGGCAAGAAAAACTCCGCCTTCATTTGTGGTTTTGCCCATTAGCGATTGGTTGTTGGAAAGCGAAATTACGGTGATTTTATTTTTCTTAGCCGAGCTTTCGATTGCTTCAATTGATTGGCTAAAAACTGGTCCGATGACAATTTTAATGTTGCGTTCAACAATTTCTGCGAAGGCTTTTTTTGCTTCTTCGGTAGTGTCTTTCGAGTCGATTAAAACCAGCTCAACATTGTGATTTAAATCATTTTCAAAAAGTGACATTGAGGCAGCGTTGAAAAGGCTCCAACCCAAATCTTTATTCTTGCCGCTGAAGGGCAAAAACAGCGCAACTTGCACCTTTTTTTGCACCGCTTTTTCGGTGTTTAAATTACGCGATTCAAATTGTTGGTGAGTTTCTGAAGCGTTAGGGTTTTCTTGAGATTTTTGTGATGGCTTTTCTTTAAAAATTTCTGGTATTCCAGCCTTCTGAGATAAGGGTTGACAGCTGGCAAGCACCAGCATTAAAAACAGCGAAAATATTTTCATAAAAAAGGACGAAAAAAATTAAACTAAGCAAAGCTCAATCATGCAGGATTACCTTACAAAAACTCAAGAAATAAAACTGGAAAATGCGCTCTACGTTGTTGCCACTCCAATTGGCAATTTGGGCGACATTACAATGCGGGCGCTGCAAGTTTTAAATGAAGTTGATGTGGTGGTTTGCGAAGACACGCGAATTTCGGCAAAACTTTTTGCCGCCTACAAAATCAAAGAAAAAAAACTCTTCACTTACAACGACCATTGCGACGAGAAAGTTCGCAAAAAAATTCTCGAATGTTTGGTTGGTGGCAAATCGGTGGCTTTATTGTCGGATGCCGGAACGCCGCTTATTTCTGATCCCGGTTACAAATTGATTAATTTTTTGCGCGAGTTTAATCAAAAAATTATTCCTCTTCCCGGTGCTTCTTCGGTGACGGCAGCGCTTTGTGCGTCGGGCCTTGCTTGTGATAATTTCTTGTTTGTTGGTTTTTTGCCAACCTCAAAAGTTCAAAAAGAAAAACTGCTAAAATCTTTGCCAAAGAATTTTACCTTCGTAGTTTTTGAATCGGCAAACCGCGTGGTTGAAAGCCTTGAGATGATTTTTGAAACTTTAGGAAACCGCAATGTCTGCGCCGCGCGCGAGTTGACAAAAATGCACGAAGAAATTGTTTCTTGCGAATTAAGCAAATTAATAAAATTCTTCGCTGACGAGCCGCAGAAGCTGCGTGGAGAGTTCGTGATCGTGGTTGAAAAAGCCGATAAAAATGAAAAATCTTTTAGCGAAGAAGAGCTAAAAAAAGAAATTTCCAAAGCGATTGCAGCGGGGCAAAGTTTGAAAGATTTGTCGCAGAATTTAGCTGAAATTTACGACACGGGTAAAAAAGAAATTTATAAATTAGCGCTAGAGATTAGCGGGAAGTAACAGAATTTTTAATTTTAAAAAATTTAGAAAATGAGCAAGACGCCAAAAAAAACTAATTTGTACACACAAGGTAGTGTAAGTTCTCAAAAAAAGAAATCGGACAAGGTGAAGAAGGATGATGTAAAAGGGCCTCGCGTAGAAGATGTATTGAATACCGTAGGTTCTAATGACTCGCCATTATCTAAAAAACCACTTCAGTTTAGATTGAAAGTTGCAAGGTCGAGAGATGAAAATAGTTATCGAGGACCTAGTGACAAGGATCTAGTGCCAATGTTAAAAGGGGAAGATACTGAAGGGCAACTTCAATCTAAGGTGTGGCAAAGATTGCAAAGAAATCTAGGGGCTTCAAAACTTTTATCGGTAGAGGATTTAGCTGCTGGTATTACAGGTGTATTGGAGGCATCTCAATTACCAAGGCCATCAGATGTGCAAAATAGAACCTTACAAGATCAGTTGATAAGTCAAAGTCCAAATACCGGATTTTTAACAACAATTGGTTTGAAAGCTGTCCTAGGTAATGCGCAAGGAGCTGTGACAGATTTGCAGCATATAGGTATATCGTCTCAAGGTAATGCGAATAATGGTACGCTGCAACAGCTACAAACTCCGTCAAAATCGGTAAAAAAATCAGAGAAAAAGCCATTCGTTGTCCTTGGTCCAAGCATTATGCTTGTGAGCAATATGATTGTGACAAAAACTCTGTCTACAAGTTCAAAATCTGCAAAAAAATCCTCTAGCAAGAAAACTCCCGATCCTAGGGATCTAGAACAAAGAGAAAAGGAGATTTTAGGAACTCTAATGCCATATATTGATGGTTTAGGGGATCAAGCTTGGAAGCTGATTGATACTAAAACTCTGGGAGTGATTGATACTAGACAAGCGGAAGAGGAGTTAAATAGACTTGCAGAAAAAGTATCAGATCAGCGGGAGGTAGATCTTTTTGCGAAAAGTCTGGAAAGTTCAGAGATGGCAAAGGCGGAAAAAAGCTTGCGAGACTGGACTAAGGCTGCTAAGGAGGATAGGAATACAAATGTACAAAGTCATAATAGAGCTTTGGAGCCGGTAATTGCATCTGTCAAGGCGAAGAACAGCGCAATAGTGGCGTTGGCGGACTTACGTAAGACACAGCCGTCAATCCAAGAACAAATATTGCAGTTTAGAATCAGGGGTCATCGAGCTTTAAGGACTCTTCACCAAGCAATTCAAAGGTCAGAATGGTTAAATATTATTTTTGATACGGCTAAAACTACTATAGAAGTTGGTGCTAAAAGAAATCGCTTACATGCTGATATATGTATGCAAGAGGCATCTGAAAGAACCAAGTTTAATCTAGATCTAACTTATGAAGAGACTCCGGTATTAGCTGCGATGAGAACTCGTGAAGAGACTGCAATAAGAAAAAAGTTAGATTCTTTGGGTATTACCATGCTTTCTGATCGGAATAAGCAAGTTGCAACTGTCAGGACTCTGACCTACCGAGCTATGGTTAAAGAGTCAGAAAAATATCCTAATGAAGAAGAGGCAAGAAGAAGAGCAAGGATAGCAGATCGTCGTGAGGAGTTGAGCAGGAAAGTTGATGAAAAACGCAGCGCGGAGTTAGTGCTTGAGAGATCTAAAGCAGCAGTGGAATTTGTTAGAAGCTTTGAACTAGACGGTGACCGTGGTCAGATTGCTAAAAAAGCAGCTGCGAAGCAGAAGTTAATCGAGCTGAATCGTGCAATAGAAACAGAATTCATTGTTAAGCCAGTATCTAACTCAGAGCCTGCTCAGGTGTTGAAAGACTTTTCTGAAGAAATGTCTGATCAGCTTTTGATCCCAATATTTCAAGCCTACGCGACAACTAAGTGGTTAGAATTAAGGTATCAAAACACCGGTCCTGTGACCATGGATGCAAGTTTTAAGAGAATGGAAGATTTGATATCAGATAACCCATTTTCCAATAGGGATATCTTGGATCCAGATGAGTTAGCTGAATTAAAGGTGTTGGAAACTAATTTTCTTGCACGCACAAACAGAGCATTTGCGGCAGTTTCACTGGAGGCATGTGAAGGCAAACATATCTCCGCGGCAGCACAAGAAAGAATGAGGCCGCCGGTGACTAACTTGGCTCTGGTTACTTCCAAGCTAGAAGCAAAAGAATTGGCTAAGAAGAAAGAGGCGACACAGAAGCGACTAAAGGAAGAGGCTGATGCGACGAATGTTCGTCGGGAACAGCAGATGAAAGATCAGCTGGATGCAGCTTTGCACAAATCTACAGAAGATCTTAAAATAGTTAGAGATCAGTTATTAACTTTAAAAAATGATCTTAAGCAGGGCTTCGCGCCAAGACAAAATCTATTCCCACAGGATACTGTGGATGGAATGCTTAGAGATTTAAATACGGAAATTGAGAGAGTTGATGGAAAGGGATTATTAACTCCGAGAAAGGCTCCTCCGGTGAGTCCAAGATTAAGTCCAAGAAGGGAAGAATTATTAAGCCCAACAATCGGCCAAACTTTCTTAATTGGCTTTTTGAAGCCGAGCATGACTCACCAAGGCAAACTTGCTAAGCTGGAAGAAATTCAAGACAAGCTCAAGGAAACACAGCCTCTTTTACAGGCAGAAATAAACAAGCTAGAATCAGAAAGAGAAGGTGCGCTTAAAGATGCTGTAGCAAGTCTGAAAAAAGTTCACGCTAAGTTAGTAACGCTAAAAAAACCTCCGTATAACAAGGATCGGAGATATAGAGAAGGTCTGATGTCTGGTGTTGTGAGTGGGCAAGATGAAGAGTTGCAGCCGGTGTTTGTAAAGATTAATCGTGATAACGTGCTAGAATTAGATTCTAGCCAGATGGATGAGGCAAATCTTGATCTGGGTAATTTTGATGCTGACCAACTAAGAAAGATTGCAGAATCGGCTGCTCTAGTTGAAGAAGAATTAAAAGATAAAATAGAGCTAACAAAAGAGGTTCAAGAAGATGGGTTAAAAAAAGAGACGACTAAAGCTCTAGAAAAATTAAACGAAGTTCGCAGTAAGTTGGAGGAGCTAAAAGGTGAGCCATTTGTTTTGGATGTTACTCAAAGACAAGATATTTATTTGCCTTCATTTGGAACCTCAGATCCAGAAACCTTGAGAGGCTTATTCAGAAACGTAAATACTCTTTATAATTACAAGCCTAAGTTTGATGAATTCTTTAAAGATAGGGTTTTAGGTGCCGCTTTAACTAGTGTTGAAGAGGAAGATTTAAACACACCGCACGAATCAAAAATCGCTTTCTTAAAAAAAGCCCAAGAAAAATCTGATGAGATCATTCTGCTTTTAAATGCTAAAATAACGCGCCTGAAAAAAGAGCGAGACGATGAGTTAGATGCTCTAATTAAGAGAGCTGTAGATGAAATGGCGCCACTACGTGAAATGAAGAAACTTCTAAATAATTTAGGAGTTGCGGATGAAAATCTTTTAGATGCTGATCTGCGTGGTCTTACTGGTCGCCATGACCCGTCTGTAGAGGCAGTGCTGTCATTTTATAAAGAAGCAGATTTAGGAAAAGATGGAACAGAACAAGCTGGTGAAACTTTAAAAAAAGCTGTTGCGGGGCAGGGAACTTTCGCAGAAAAGAAAACTTTGCTAGAAAAAATTACTCCGAAAGTTAAAGCGGCTTCCGAAAAGCTTACTAAGGAGTTGGATCTAGCTAAAGCAGGGAAGTATAAGTATAGTCAAGGAGATGCTATACGCGCTCTAGGAGATGTTCGTGAAAAATTAATCAGGTTAAAAAATAACCATGCAGTAAAATTTGATGTAAGAGAGGGTTTGATGGCGCCAATCTTGGCAGATGCCCTTTCTCCGCCGTCAATATTTACGGAAATAAATACCAATGTTGGTGAACCTGGAGTGGATGAAGCGAAGCAAGATTTTGTTCGATTAGTAACCAATGCTGTAAAGGTTGATTTAAGTGCTTTAGTTCTAACTGAGTCAGAAGCAATCTATGCACGCAAAATCGAATTTTTGGGGAATCTTACCGAAAAGGCTACAGAAGTTGCAAAAGCTTTGAATATAGAGATAGAAAGCAAATTAAGTGAGCAGCAGATAGCTAGACAAAGAGCATTAGATGAAGGAAGGGATAATCTTCTGAAAGATTTTCGCGAAATTCGTGGGACACTAGAAGCATTAAAAGAGCAACACGGGGAGATGGTAGGTCAAAGGGGTAGTTTATACACTCGGATTGTAGAAGTATCACCAACCATTCAAACAATACTAAAAGATATTAATGATAGCGTTGGTGAAGTTGGTACTAATGCTAGTGCTGATAATGCAATAAGGCTTTTGAATGAGAAGATCGAAAAAGAAAAGAAGGAGAAGCATAATGATAAAGATAGTCCTGATCCAGAATTGCTACAGCATAAAAGCGCAATTAAATGGATAAAAAGAGCCACGCCTATAGTTGACAATGTTAAGAAGGTTTTAGCGGGAGAGATAGATCGAATAAATAGCGAGATAGAAAGGGAAAAAGAAAGGGAGAGGGAGAGGCAGAGGCAGATGGAGAGGGAGAGGGAGAGGGAGAGGGCACAACAAATGTTGCGGCGGCAGCAGGAGGAGGAGCAGCTGAGAGCACTTCAAATAGAAAGAGCTAGTTCTATTTTTGATGTATCAATGGAAGAATCGATTGGGGCTTTAGTTCGCGTTCATGCAAGATTAGATCGCTTAAAAAAAGATCCGTACAAAAAATCGCCGGAAGAAAGGGAGGTGTTATTTTTTGCAAGCTTGCCAGAAGAAAAGCCGAATTTTTCATCGATATTTAAGAATATAAATGCAGCTGTTGACGTCGTAGATGGTCGAAGAGATGATCAGATAGTGAGCGAATATTTAAACTCGGCTATCCGGATTGATGTTATGCAAGGTCTTGGGTTATCAGAAGATCGCTCCGAAGTACATCGTCAGAGGATGAATTTTTTCGCAAATGGAGCTACCTATTGTGGTGATGTCAAAGAAAAGGCCATTGAAATTGAAGGGCTACTAAAAGCAGCGGAGTTAGAAGAATTAAAAGATTTCGCCGCCGCAAGTCTTGTGCCGCTTCACGCAGCAAAGAAAGAATTGGCAGCTTTAAAAGTTGAAAATTTGTATGAGTTACTAGATGGCCTACAGAGAGACGGAACCAATGCAACCAATAATCTAGCATTAGATCATGTAAAAGAATTTTATCGGGCTTGTGATGCAACAGCGGATTTAACAGAGGTTGCTGTAGAGAAACCTCGTATTGAGGCAAATCTTGGTGCGCTAGGTGGAGCTGCAACTTTCGAAGAAAAAGAAGCTCTTTTACAAGCAATCCAACTAAAAGCTGCAGATGCTTTGGGTGTTTTGGAAGGACAGAAAAGAGAAAAAGAAGCGCAAAATCAGTCTATTGAAAATGCTGTTGCAAGTCTTCTAGCGCTTTACCAAGCGAAGCAAGGGTTGGTGAGTCCTCCGAATAATTTGGATCGGTTGAGAGAAGGTGATCCTCTTGCTTTAGAGGCGGTAAAAAAATTCTACGAAGAAGCGAATGAAACAAATGGAACCGAAGAGAAAATTAAGCGCTATATTACTGACGCTCTTGCGAGTCAGGGAAATGCGCCTTCTGCAGACAAGCAAAAGTTTCTAGACGCGATTCCAGGAATAGTTGCAGAAGCTCTGAATACCCTAAAACAAAGCGCGAAAGAGCGTGAGATGAATGGTTTGATTACGGCTGCCGCTAATAGTTTAGTGCCGATTCATACGGCGAAAGCAAGATTAGCTGCCTTCCCACCCAATGATTTAAAACTTTTAGATACTTTGGAAAATCCTGATTCAGAGATTGCAGCGAATGAACCAGCTCTTGAGAGGGTGAAGAATTTTTACAGAAATGCTCTTGTGATAGATGGGTCAGAAAAGCCAGACGTTCAAGCTCGCGAATCTATTCGAGAAGATAAAAACATGCGCGATATTGCTGGTTTGGAAGATGATGGATCTTTTGAAGAGGTAAAAAAATTTCTAAAAGCAATTCCACCAATTGCAAAATTGGCGGCTAGATATTTAGAAGAAGCTGCCCAGACAAAAGAAGACGCTGAGAAGCTGAGGGCAGTGGAGATTTTGAATACTTTGGCGCAGGGTATTGCCACGAATTTAGTGCTAATCGACACGGCGAAGAAAGGTTTAAAGCAACCAGATGAAAATCTATTAGATGATCTTGCTCCACTTGATGAAGAAGTTCAAGGTCAGCGAGCTGTAAATTTGGTGAGGCAATTCTACAAGGATGCCGATGTGGAAGAAGGTGCAAAGGAGCCAAAGGAACAAGCTCTGGATGTTCTTAAAGGAGATGTTGTTAACAGCGCATTAACTTTTGACGAAAAACAAGCATTGTTTTTAACAATTGAGGCAGTGGTTAAGCGTGCTGTTGAGATGTTAAATAAAGTCAAAGAAGCAGAAGAACTCGCAGAATTGCTTGAAGATGCTGTTAACAGTTTAGAGCCAATTCACGCGGCGAAGAAAGATTTGAAAAATCCAGACTTTGATTGGCTAAAGGATCTTGCTTCAGAGGATGGTGAGCCAGCGGAAGCTGTGGAATTGGTAAAGAAATTCTACAGAGATGCAGTTGTTACAGAGGCATCGAAGCCAAAAGCTCTAGAAATGCTTCAAGCAGAGGTTATTGAAAAGGAAGGTCTAACTCCGAAAGATAAGAAAAAATTACTCGAAGCAGTTATAGATGTAGCCGGACGAGCTAATGTGCTTTTAAGTGAAGCTAAAGAAGTGGAAGAGCGCGACGATTTGAGTGCTGCTGCTATTCAAAGCTTGATA
>CAIUFU010000068.1 GCA_903898475.1 uncultured Alphaproteobacteria bacterium
GAATACATCAATGTTGACGCTAGTGGTCCGTACAAAAGCGACAATTACAAATATTAATTTAGTGGAGAAAAAATGAGTGCATTTCAAATCACAACTCAGGGTTACGAAAGATTAAAAGTTGAAATCGATAATCTAAAAAGTGTTGAAAGACCAAGAATCATCAAGCAAATCGCGGATGCGCGCGAACATGGTGACTTAAAAGAAAACGCAGAATATCACACTGCAAAAGATCGCCAAGGATTTATCGAAGCACAAATTGGTGATTTAGAAGATAAATTTTTACGCGCAGAAGTGATCGATATTTCAAAACTTTCTGGCGACCAAATTAAATTTGGCGCGACAGTAAAATTAGAAAATTTAGACAGCGGAAAAGAGGTGACTTACAAAATTGTTAGTGAGTTTGAAGCAAATATTGATGATGGCTTGATCTCAAGCATGTCGCCAGTTGCCAGAGCTCTGATCAATAAAGAAATTGGTGATGAGGTGGAGATAAAAACTCCTGGTGGCGTCATCAATTATGAAATCCTGGAAATAAAATTTGTGTAATAAGTTCACGCTATTTAGGTTGCAAAAAATGGTACGAATTTTTTTTCTAAAAAACCTTGTAGAAAAAAAATTTGACATCAAAAAAACCCTCACTTAACTAGCGTTAACAAATCACTTAAGATTTCCATTTCCGCCCTTAACAACAAATAATTTCTAAAATATGAAAAAAACCTTTTCTAAGAAAAAATCAGCATTTTCGTTGATTGAATTATCGATCGTTTTGATCGTTATCGGTTTGCTGATTGCTGGTATCACCGGCGGAGCCAGCTTGATCAAAAGTTCAGAACTTCGTTCTGTAATGGGTGAAGCAAGAGGATATGCGGTTGCTGTTAACGCTTTCTATAGCCAATTTAACGCTCTTCCTGGTGACTATGGTACTGCAATTGTTGCATCTGACGTTGTTGGAAACAATAACTCTCAAATCGAGCACAGTAGTACAGGAACTGCCCCATTAAACGTGGCTGAAGGCGTTGAAGCTTGGAGAGATTTAAAAGCTATTGGTGCGATCGATTCAACACTAACATATGTTGTTGGTGGAGCATCAAACGTTGTTCCTGCTCAAGCACCTACCACTAACATCCCAGCTTCTAAAGTTAAATCATCTGGTTGGGCTTTCGACTACGGTACTGGTACTGCTACAACAAGCGCAAACTTACAAACTGGTCAAAACGTTGTAGTTTTGACTGGTGGTGTAACTGCAAACACTGCCGGTAACTCTGTAGTTAATGGTACTACTGTTGCTGTAGCTGCGATTCTTGCAACAGATGCTCTTTCTATTGACGCTAAAATTGATGACGGTTCTCCGATCCTTGGAAAAGTAAGAGGCGTGAACGTTGGCGCTACTACAACTTGTGTTAACACAAGTTACCAAGTTTCTCAAACTGGAAAAACTTGTGCTCTTTCATACCAAGTTGACGTTAACTCATAGTTTGACTTAACGAAAGTTTTCAAAAACCCCGTCACTTGCAAAAGTGGCGGGGTTTTTTGTTGGGTGTTATTTGTCTTCTTACTCTTACTAGAAGTTGTTATCTCGAACTGCGTGAGAGATCTCATGATTTCAAGTGCCTAAAGC
>CAIUFU010000069.1 GCA_903898475.1 uncultured Alphaproteobacteria bacterium
CACCCCGTCGCATGACGGGGTCCATGTTTGTCCCCTAATTTTAAGAAATAGCGCAATGAAAAAACTTTCTATTCTTGCTTGGATGAGTTTGCTTTTTGCAACTCCACAAGCTTTCGCAAATGACGTTTGGAACTACCAAGTCACCGCAACAAAACTCGACGAATCTCGTAACAATCTCTCGCCAAAAACTGGCGGCAGCTCTTTTTCTTTTTCTCAAAAAGACATTGAAAATTTGCCGCAAGGCCAAGCAACTCCGCTTAACCAAGTGCTACTCAGAGCCCCATCTGTTGTGCAAAGCACGCAAGGTCAGCTTTATGTGCGCGGCGACCACTCTAATTTGCAATATCGCATTAACGGCGTGATGTTGCCTGATGGCGTTGGTGGTTTTGGTCAATCTTTAGATACTCACTTTGCTGACAAAATTGAGTTTTTAACTGGAGCAATGCCTGCGCAATATGGGTTTAGAACCGCTGGTGTGGTTGACATCAAAACCAAAAGCGGTGCTTTTAAAAAAGGCGCTAGATCAGAAGTGACGATTGGCGGCAATTCTACTCTGGGATTAAACCAGCAAGTCAGTGGCTTTGAAGGTAATTTAAATTATTACATTAATGCCAGTTTTTTGCAGAGTAACCGCGGACTTGAATCTTCAACCGCTTCAAAAACTTCACTGCACAACGACACCACGCAAGACAAGCTTTTTGGTTATTTTTCTTATTTGATTGATGCCGGAAAACGCTTGAATTTGATTGTTTCAAACTCGACCAGTCGCTTTGAAATTCCTAACAATCCAAATCAAACTGCCGCGTATGATTTAAACGGATTTAGCAATGTTTCGTCGTCAAATTTGGATCAAAGACAAATCGAATCAAATAAGTTTGCAATCGCGTCATTGCAAGGCGTGACAGATTCAGAAATTGATTACCAAGTGTCGCTTTTCTCGCGCTACAGCGATTTAAAATATCGTCCAGATTATGCGGGAGATTTGGTTTTTAACGGCATCGCTTCAACTCTAAATCGCAGCAGTTTTGCTAATGGTGTGCAGGGTGATTTTAGTTACGATTTAAACGAAACTAACAAACTGCGCTCAGGGTTTTTTGCTAGTAACGATCAAGTAAGAAGTGCTACCGAAAATTGGGTTTTTGAATCTGATGGTTCTGGCGGTTACTTAAATACACCCTTTAGAATTGATGAAGGTGGCGTCAAAAACTCGCAACTTTTTGGCGGATATTTGCAAAATGAATGGAAACCAATCGACAAGCTTACAGTTAATTACGGAGCGCGCTTTGATGCATCGCGAGCTTATGTTAACGAAAGTCAGCTTAGTCCAAGATTTGGCGCGCTTTATGATTTAACCAAGCAAACCAAAATCCACGCTGGTTTTGCTCGTTATTTTACGCCACCGCCAACCTCAGCAATTTCTGAAACCACTCGCGCCAAATTTAATGGCACTAGCAACGAATCAGAAAGCGAAGCAAATTCAAAAGTAAAAGCTGAGCGCACCAATTATTACGACGTGGGAATTTCTCACCAAGTGTCGCCGCATTTAACTTTGGCTTTGGATGGCTATTACAAAGAAATGAAAAACCTTTTAGATGAGCATCAATTTGGTAATTCGTTAATTTTTACGCCATTTAACTATCAGCGCGGTAAGGCTTATGGCGTTGAGTTTAAAGCTGATTACAAAAAAGAAAATTTTGACTCTTACTTTAATTTTTCTGCTCAAAACGCTTGGGGAAAAAATATTGTTTCAGGTCAATATATTCACGATGCAGATGAGCTTAATTATATTGCAAACAACAAGATCACGCTCGATCACAGCCAAACCTACACTATCTCGGGCGGTGCGTCTTATGTGTTTTTACAAACAAAATACAGCGCTGACGCAATTTATGGATCAGGCCTTCGCACGGGAGATAATAACTTAAACACAATGCCAGCATATCTTCAGGTTAATGGACATGTGTCGCGCGATGTTAATTTTGGCGCTGCCGGCAAAGTTAACCTGCGCTTATCGCTGCTTAACGTGTTTGACGAAGTTTATCAAATCAGCAACGGTTCAGGTATTGGAATTGGTGCCTCACAATATGGCCCAAGACGCACGGCTTATTTAATGGCTGTTAAGTCGTTTTAAGCTAAATGAACCTAAAATTAATGCAGGATGAATTGGCAATAGTCAATTCATCCAACGCTTTCTGGCAAAAGCTAGATAGCGCTTTTTCTCGCGCTTCTTGTGGTCACCATCACGGTGAAGGTGAGCAGCATTTTCACATGGCGGGAAATTTTCTGGTAGCGCAAGAAAAAATCTCTGAGGCGATTTCTACAGTTTTTGGTGATGGGTTTGATTCTGCAAATTCCGATCACAGAGATCATCTTTTTGTACTTGCCGCAGTTCAAAAAGCTCAAGATCAAATTACTGGCGGCAAAGATTTCGTCTCCCAAAGAACCAAAGATTTTAATAAGCATTTCGGCATTTTAGATGATTTGTTGGGCAAAAAAATTGCCGGCGAAATTATTGCAATGCCAGATGCTAAAAAATATTTGGTAAAAAAATTTCATCTTGATAGCACTCGGGCTAAATCTGATGTGATAATTGCAAGTCGAGAAGCCGTATTAACAAAAGCTGGAAATTTAGTGGATTTGGGCTTTAAAGACATGGCAGAGCCCTTGGTTGAAATTGCTCAGTCAACTTACAGGGCGGCACCTTCATTGGCTGTTGCCGGATTAACTTTGGGAACTGCGCAGATGATTTTGCGATCTGCCGGTGATCAAGAAACTGCTAATAAACTGCGAGATAACATTGGCGCCTCAACCGAAGCGGCGGCGTTTTTTGTTTTGGTAAATGGTGTTTTAGAAAATCTATCACACTCATTTATTTTGGCGGCTCCTGCATTTGTAAGTGTTGCAGCTTATGATGCGGCGCATCCAAGTTTGAAAAGGATTTATGATTACTTTAAAGGCCCTGTGGTTGAAGAGGTAGCGCAGTTAGCAAATGAAGATGTTATTGATCTTGAAGTTGGAGGTATTGAAGAAAATCCGGAAATTCTTGGATCATTTTCTAACCATAATCAGGCGATTAATCTTTTGCAGCGCGCCAAATCTTTGATCAATGAAGACGGTATGTGGCTTGGTTTGCGTAAACATCAGCTAGCCTATAAGGACAATGGCTTAGAAGTTGAATTAAAAAGCAAAATCCAAGAACTAATTGCGGCTGTAAGAGAAGATCCATCGCAGTTAAATAAACTGTTGCAACAAGATTTTAATCAAACTTTGTGCGATAGTTTTGTAATGCTTCAGGCTTATTTGGAGGTTTATCGCAAAAATAATCCGGCAAGTGGAGTTGATAAATTTGTTGAAGAGTTTTGTGACTATTTTTCGCGCGATGCGGTTTTGCTTTCAGAGCCTTCAGAAAATGCAAAGAGCGCGGCTTTTTATTGTAAATCGCATGCTGGCTTAGTTTCCTTTGAAGATCGCATCAAAGAATCTTTGCCGCATATGCCAACAGGACAGCAAGTGCTTCTGGCAGCTTCCGTTATTGGTGCTCTATATTCTGCAAGTGCAATTTACAAAGCAGCAACTGGTGAAGAAGAGGCTTATTCTGAATATGTTACAAATTTTCCGGATCATCTTTTTGAGTGGTTGCAGCTTGACCAAATGTATCAAAATATGGGTGGAGGAGCTGAGGCAACTGAAGCTTTTAAAGATTTTTTTGCTGGGTTTAATTTGGCAGAAAACTCAACCCATTTGGGAATTGCGGTAGCTCCTTTTGTGGCATATTCACAAATGGGTTCAAAAATGTTTGAGGGCATAACGCATAAGCCAATAAATTATTTGGCTTATGCGGCAGATATGGCAAATTCTTACGCAACAGCTATTGGTGATTGGTTTAGGAGGCCTGCTACAGTTGCACCAGCCCCGGAAAACTATTTTGCAATTGACGAAGTTGATACTTTAGTGGCTGTTGCAAGAGCTGATGTGTCGACTCAAACTGAGACTGCGAATGAAGAGAAGTCAGATTCGGAAGAGATTAAACTGAACGAGACTTTTTGTGGCGCTTGTGTTCCTGGGACAGAAATCTTCGATCAGTCTTCAAAGCCGAAGGTTAATAGACTCGCGGGAGCGGACCATAAGCTTTCAAAGCCGAAAGCTCAGAAACTCGCGCGATCGCTCCATGTTTGTAGTGATAGTGCCTGTAGTTATCCTAAGTAAAAAATTTTAAAAAATGAGAACTAGGCTCTTCAGTTTTATTGCGGCATTTTTACTTCATTTTTTGCTGTTTGCGGCGCTTTATTTTAGGCTTTTTGACAAGCCGAATTCAGCGCCGCAAGTGGTGATTGAGGCGGAAATTATTGTCTCAAAACATCAAGATCACGAACACGTTTACCGCGGAAAAAAATCAGTTCAGGAGTTGCATCACGCGGCAAAAAAAGATCAGCCGCAAAATGCTGAGCATGTTCACGGCGCGGCTGGCGAAGAAAAGAAATCGCTACCACTTTTTAATCCTTTGCCACAAATTCCAGATGACTTGCGTGACGAGGCTTTTAATAGTGAAGCCGTGGCGCGCTTTTATGTTTCTGCTGCCGGTGAAGTTTTGAGAGTTGAATTAATCAAGCCTTGTGCCAATCCGAAATTAAATCACCTGCTGTTAAAAAGTTTAAAGAGCTGGAAATTTTCCAGTGGTCAATCACCTTCAACCCAAGATATTCGGGTTAATTTTTTGGTAAAATAAATGAAAAAAATTCTGCTTAGTTTTTGCCTGTTTTTTATTGCGACAACGGCTGAGGCAAAAATTACAATCTTTGCTTGCGAGCCGGAATGGGGTAGTTTGGCGCGGATGATTGTTAAAGATCAGGCTGACATTAATGTGGCAATTACTGGCGATCAAAATCCACTCACTCTCGAAATAAAAGCGCCTTTGATTGCGGTAGCTAGAAAAGCTCAGATGGTTTTTTGTACTGGTGGAGATTTGGAATCTAAATGGCTTTCAGCTTTGCTTAATCGCAGCTACAATTTGGCAGCGATTTCTAACGACAATAGCTTGATGTTTGCCGCGGATTATGTGGATAAGGCGAAGATTTTAAATGCTGATGATGCATACTTGCAGCGCGGCGCCAGAGTGCATTTGAACCCGCATAATATTCCAAAAATTGCGGCAGAATTTACTCGTCGCGTCAAATTGCTTGATCCGATTCACGCGGGATTCTACCAAAAATCTTACGAAGAATTTGTTAAGAAATGGGAAGTTGCAATTGTGAAATGGGAGAAAAAAGCCGCTCCTCTAAAAGGCATGCCGTTACTTGCCAATGATAATTCTTGGACTTATTTGGCAGATTGGCTGGACCTAAATATCAAAACTATTAATGATCCAAAAACTGGTGCAAAGCCAGATTTGGTCAAGCTTCACGCTATTGTAGAAAGTTTAAAAGTTAGCCCAGTTGAGGCGATAATTTTTGCGCGCTTTGAAGACAAAAGATCAGTTTTATGGCTGCGCGATACTACAAAAACTCGGGTGGCATTAGTGCCATTTACCACTAAAGGGCCGACAGATTTATTTAAATTATTCGACGGAATTATTAATGCTTTGTCGACTGATTGTTCGAGCGGCACCTGCAAAAGTTTAATAAAGCCCGAAGTTGTGACTGTGAAAGTGCAGTAAAAATAATGAGAGCGCCGCAATAAAGAAAATTCCACGCGGCCATTGTTAGGCCCAAGAAGAAGAAGGTGGGCTCGTCGCAGCGCACTGCTTTGGTTTTCATCAAAGCGGCTTTTAAATCTTCTAAACTTGTCAGATCATTGAGGTTTGCAGAGGAGCAAGTTGTTGGCCCACGAAAAATTTTATGTTCAACTCCCACATGGTAAAAGGCGATTGCACAGTTGGTTGCAAGTAGCGCGACGCAAAGAAAAAATATAATTTTCTGTAGTTTTTTTGATTTGAAACAGGCAAGCCCGACAAGGCTTAAGCCAATAATAGCAAAAAATGGTTGGCGCTGATAAAGGCACAAAATGCAAGGTTCAAAACCAAAAACATATTGTGAAATGTAAGCGCCCAAAAGTGCTGAGATTGAGGCGAGACACAAAAAAAATAGCGCAGTTTTTTTATCCATTTTTCTTTAAGATTTTTTTGGCCAAATCTTTGCGAAGCTCAACGGCAGGCTGGTCGAAAGGATTTAAACCTTTGACGTAAGAAATTAAAATCGTTTCCAAAAACATCTGCATCATCAAGCCGCCCAAGACTTCTTCATTTAGTTTTTCGATTTCTAAAATGCGAATCGGCAGTTTCTTTTTATTCAAAACTTCAATGGTGGTGTCTTGTTCAACTTTCACAATATCGCTGAGTTTCTTGCCGCCAAATAAGGTTTTGCAAGACTCTAGATCTTTAATGGCAAAATCATTTGGATGTTTTTTTTGCGTGATGAAGGTGAAAAATTTATTTTTCGGACCATCCAAATAAAGTTGCAGCTGACTATGCTGATCGACCGTGCCCATTGAGTTGATCGGGGTTGAGCCAAAATTATTTTTGCCCAAAGATTCAGCCCAAAGTTGACGATACCAGTCAGTGAAATTTTTTAAATTATCAATGTATGGCATGATGACATTGCTGGTAAAGCCTTGTTCGTAAAGGCTGAGTTGGATAGCGCAAGAATCAGTGATGCGATTTTCGGTTAGAAAATTTTCAAGAATTTTTTTAGCACCACTTCTAATTTTTTTAGCATCAAGGCCTGTTAGTAAGGCTGGAAGCATCCCTACGATAGAGAAGCAAGAATATCTGCCGCCAATGTTATTTGGATGTGAGGTGATTTCAGCGCCGATTTTTTTGGCGATTTTTGCCACAGAATTTGTTTCAGATTCGGTGACGAATAAAAATTGTTTAGCGAAGTTTTTGATTTTTAGTTTTTTGATTTCTTCAAGAACTATCAAGGTTTGGCAGATGGTCTCAATAGTTTCGCCAGATTTGCTAATCACCAAAAAAAATGTGTTTTTAAAGTCGATTTGGCTGAGACAATTTTTGATGGTGGTAGGGTCAATTGATTCTAAGAATTCTAATTTATTTTGAAATTTTAAGGCGCTTAAGGTTTTGCCACCAAGGCTTGAACCACCTACGCCCAGCACGAGAATTTTTTTGTGAGAAGAGATCTTTTTAGCGAATTTAGCAAAAATTTCTAAATCATCTTTGGCCGAAATAATTTCGATTGAGGCGATTTTTTTTGCTTTGATTTCTTTGCGTAAAATCTCAGTAAACTTGTTGCAGTCACTTTGAATCTTTTTAGAAATTTCTTTAGTCGAAATATTCTTGAACTGCTGCGAATAAAGTGTGTGAGCCATTGAGAAGTTTGAAATAAATTGGGATAAAACTTTTTAACTTTCGCTTATTTTAAAGTGAAGAACTTGTAATATTGGAATGGCTTCTTAAGTTGAGAAATCTTCGCGATAAAAAATTCCTCATCAAATTTGGCTGGGTAGCAAAGTGGTAATGCAGGAGCCTGCAAAGCTCCTATACGTCGGTTCGATTCCGACCCCGGCCTCCACAAAAAAAACACTTCGTCTTTTAAGCGCTAGCGTCGTTGTCTAATTTCTGCGCTGCGCACGTACTTAAGTACGCTTACGCTGCTCGCAACTTAGCCGCCTAGCTATCACTTAAAATACTCGGTTTTTGGCATTGGTTTTCAGATCACTTTTTTTCTTCCTAGTTTTATAGGTCCATGAGCAAAGCACGCTAGTGCGTCGTCGAAGGGCCTGCAACTCGATTTCTACTTTTTTCTTTCGCTGATTCTTGGGGATCGTAGGTAAATCGGGTCTAAATCTTTTGAACCTAGTTCGGTTTTTTGGAATTTTTCGTGGGCTAGAAGTGCGATTAAATCGGCTTCGATTTCGTCTTCTTCGTTACTCATTTCAAATTGAAAATTTTCTTTTCTTAGAATTTCAGCGGCGATGTTTTTGCCCGAGCCGCAGAGGAAAAAATTTTCTTTGGGAAAAATTGAAAGAAGGTCATCGCGCTTTGCTAGTTGTGGTTTGGTGAATCCGTTGGTGTAGAAAAAATCGTCGGCTCTCGCGTCAAGTAGCACAAAAATTTTTGCAGATTTTTCGCGATATTTAAAGGCGACTGCTTCGCAGGAATTTACTAAAATTAACGGTAGGTTGGTGGCGAGTTTGAGGGTGCGAGCTGCGGTGAGGCCAATTCTGGTGCCGGTGAAGCTTCCCGGACCGTTGGTTGTGGTGATTAAATCTAAATCTTGGTACCAGATTTTATTTTCTTTGAGAAGTTTTTCGATTTCTAAAATTAAAAATTCCGACTGTTTGCCGCTTTCGGTGATTGTGCTTTTGCTCATTGTGCCGTCTAAAAAGAGTGCCACAGAAAAGCCGGAAGCGCTGGTATCAAAGGCGAGAATTCGCATTAATTAATTACTGATTTGATACTTGGAACATCCAAAGAAAAAGTGGGAATTTTTACGTTAAAAATTTCGCCATCGGTTTTTTGCATCTGATAGTGACCAGTCATAATTCCCGAGTGATAACGCAAATGCACGCCGCTGCTATATTGGTAAGAAGCGCCCGCTGCAATTGATGGTTGTTCGCCAATCACGCCTTCGCCATTTACTTCTTGCACCACGCCTTTTTCGTCAATGATGCGCCAGTAGCGATTAATTAGTTTGATGGTGTCAGAGCTTTGATTATCTACTCGCACGTGATAGGCCCAAATGAAAAGGTCTCCCAAAGCGCTAGATTTGCTGTCGATAAATTCTGGCCAAACTGTGATTTGAACATCTCTAGTTGTCGCGATGTAAGGCTTATCAATTAGGTTTTGCGAGAGGCTTAAAATTCCTTCTTCAAGCGGTTTATTAGATTTTGAAAGTCGAGTCATGAAAATTTTTTTAATTCATGCGGTCAGTCAAATCGACTACGCGCATCAATTCTTTTAAATCGGTAATGCCGGCAATTACTTTTTGCACGCCATCTTCAACCATTGGTATGAAGCCGCTTTTTAGAGAAAGAGAGAGTAATTCTTTGCGGCTAGCACCTTCAGAAACTAACTCGTCAAGTTCGCGATCAAATGGTAGAACTTCGCAAATTACCACACGTCCTTTGTAGCCGCCGCGACATTTTTCGCAGCCCACAGCTTTGAAAACTTTTTCAACGTTGCTATATTGTGGCCCGAGAAGTCTTTTTTCAAAGGCGTCTGGCGCATGTTCTTTTTTGCAATGAGGGCAAAGTTTTCTGGCCAAACGTTGTGCCACGATGCAAATCAAAGATCCGGCCATTAGATAATTTGGCACGCCCATGTTCATCAAACGCGGAATGGCTCCCAGAGCGTCGTTGGTGTGTAGTGAGGTATATACTTGGTGACCTGTCATCGCCGCTTGTAGCGCGGTAATTGCGGTATCTTTATCACGAACCTCCCCAATCAAAATCACGTCGGGATCTTGACGGAGCAAGGCTTTAATACCTGAGGCGAAATCCATCCCCACGTCGGTTCTAATGTTTGACTGACGAATTAGTGGAATGTGATACTCGACCGGATCTTCGAGAGTCATGATGTTTTTATCGATGGAGTTGATGTAACTCAAAACCGTGTAAAGAGTGGTCGTTTTACCAGAACCCGTAGGACCGGTAAGAATGATAACGCCTTCTGGGCGCTGCACCATTTTTTTAATCAGGTTAATACTGTGTTCAGAAAATCCGAGTTTATCGAGCGAGAGAATGGACTGCTTTTCGTCCAAAATACGCATTACGATATTTTCAGAGTGAATGGTCGGCTGAGTTGAAACACGAAAGTCGATTTTTCGGCCCAAAATTTCTGAGTTAATACGACCATCTTGCGGCTTTCTACTTTCGGCAATGTTCATGCCTGACATGATTTTAATACGCACCGCAGTGGCTGGCCAGTAGTCTTTGTGGATGGAGCGAATTTGGACCATTTTTCCGTCAATACGGTAACGAATACGCAAGAAAAGATTTTCCGGTTCAAAGTGCAAATCCGAGGCGCCACGGTGCACCGCGTCGTTTAAAATCGCATCTACCAAACGCACCATCGGACTTTTGTAGTCACCCTTTAACTGAGTTTCATCGTTGATTTTAGCTGATCCGACACTTTCGATCTCTTTCAAAATACCTTCGATCGACATTTCGTAATCGTAGTATTGATCGATCGCATGCATGATTTCCACTTCCGGAACGTAAACCGGATTGATGCGGAAATTTGGTGGAAAATATCTGCGAACTTGGTCAATGGCGATAATGTCGAAAACGTCCGACATGCCGATGGTTATTGAGTCGTGAGTGTATGAAACCGGCATCAATTTATTGTGGGTGGCAAATTCTTTTGGAACTTTTTTTACCAGCTTGGCGTCAATGATTGAGGCTTTGATATCAAATTTTTTGATACCCGTCGATTCGTTTAAAATTTCTCCAAGCGCGCCTTCCGATATGAAACCCATATCCACCAAAATCGCGCCGAGGGTTTTTGCATCCTTGAGACGGGCTTGCTCCTTCAGCGCAATCGTCAACTGATCTTCGGAGATAACTTTTTTATCTAAGAGCCTATTGCCAATATCTGAGGTAGTTGCTGCTGTTGCCATAATACTTGGTCTTTTTGATTGTCTTTGAGGGGAAAGTTATTTTTAAATATGTTTTGGCTCATTCGTTTGTCAAGAAACCAAACTCAAAAAAATTTATCATGTCAGTAGTAGTTCGTTTTGCACCATCTCCCACCGGTTATTTGCACATTGGCGGAGCTCGCACAGCTTTGTTTAATTATCTTTTTGCTAAGCATAATTCGGGCAAATTTTTGCTGAGAATTGAAGATACTGATGAAAAAAGATCAACAAATGAGGCGATTGATGCAATCTTGCAAGGCCTTGACTGGCTTGGCTTAAAGCATGATGGTGATTTTGTTTTGCAGTCGAAAAATTTGAGCAGACACAAAGAAATTGCTGAAAAATTGCTCGAAAAAAATCAGGCCTATTTGTGCTACACATCGGCAGAAGAGCTGGCGGAATTGCGTGAAGCGGCAGAAGCAAAAAAAGAAGTTTTCCGTTTTAAAAGTCCGTGGCGCGACAAGGTTTTGTCGCAAGCAACTAACCACAAACCGGTGATCAGAATCAAAGCACCGCTTGAAGGCGAAACGGTAATTCGTGATTTAGTTCAAGGCGAAATTCGCGTAAAAAATTCTGAGCTAGATGACTTAGTAATGCTGCGCGGCGACGGAACGCCAACTTACATGCTTGCTGTTGTGGTTGATGATTTTGACATGGGCGTCACTCACATTATTCGCGGCGACGACCATCTAACAAACGCCTTCAGACAAAAAGTAATTTATGAAGCGATGTCGTGGAAAGTTCCTGAATTTGCTCACATTCCATTAATCCACGGACCAGACGGCGCCAAGCTTTCCAAACGTCACGGTGCTACGTCAGTTATTGATTACAAAAGCATGGGATATGTGCCAGAAGCGATGCGAAATTATTTGCTGCGCTTGGGTTGGTCGCATGGCGACTCAGAAATTATTTCTGACGCGCAAGCGATTGAATGGTTTGATTTGAACAAAGTTGGAAAATCGCCATCGCGCTTTGATTTTGCTAAGCTCAAGTCAGTTAATAAACATTACATCAAAGAAAAAGATGAAGCGGAATTGTTGAAATTAACCGAGGAATTTTTGCCAAAAAAACCTTCAAAAACTGAAGAAGAAAAGTTTTTGAAAGTGGTAAAATTTGCCAAAGAACGCGCCAATCTTTTGGAAGAATTAGCTAAAAGTTTAGAAATTTATTTTGATGATTTTTCTGCCGAATTTGCTGAAGAAGATAAAAAAATTATCAGCGAAAAAAAATCATTAGTCGGTGATTTAGCCAAAGTTTTTGCTGATTTAAATGAATGGAATCACGACGGAATTAAAAATTCTCTAAATGATTTTGCCACCGCAAAAGCCTTGAAAATCAAGGATTTCGGGCCACTACTTCGAATCATTCTAACTTTCTCTGCGGCATCCGCCGGTGGAATTTTTGATGTGGTAGAAATTTTAGGAAAAGCAGAAGTGGAAAGAAGAATTCAAGGCGCGCTTTTAACCCTGTAAATACAATTTTAATGGTGAGGTTTTATGGGTGGTGGTGTATCGAAGGCAGCTGTTTACGAAGAAGAGGAAAATTTTAAGGAAGAACAAGAGTTAGTAGAGAAAACTCCTGAAGAAAGAAAGGCCGAGCTAATTAGTCTAGTTGAAGACTTGTCGCGCGATCCTGAAGAAAAGGAAGATGAGGAAAGTTTTTATTGCGCTATCTCGCATGGGCTAATGGTCGATCCGGTATATGCAGTGACCAAGGAAACAAAGCTTCAGCTTTATGATCGTCCGCAGATTGAACAGTGGTGGCCGGTGCACCCAAATGATCCGATTAGTAGATCTCCGATTACAGAACTGATTGAGGCCACTGAGTTAAAAAATAAAATTTTAACATATCGCACGAGCACCATTGATAAATGTTTAGATGCTGCCGAGGATTTGATTGCTTGGGATGAGCCGGATGTTGCACTCAAAGCTCTGGAGCGCGCTAATCACTTGATGACAATGTGGTTGGACAGAGGAGTTGCGGTAGAAGGTGAAGATGCGAGGCGTGACCTACTTCATGAAAATTATAGCGCATTAATTGAGCTGAATTTTGCAAAATTTAAAGAGCTGCTAGTAAGCGACATGCAAGGTGCGGTTAAGTTTTATGAAGATGCCAGAAAATCCGCAATCAATTGGCAGGCGGGAAATTTTGTGCAAGATTTTGCCAAGCAAGCGCGCGTGGCTTATGCTCATTGCCAAGAAAAATTTGATGAGGCGATTAAAGAGTCTGCAGCTATGCTTTTGCAAGGCGAAGTGCCAAACCCATATTCGCTGATGAATTTCGATAAATTGACGCAAGATTGGGCAAGTCATGGACCGATTATCGATGAAACAAAAGATGAGAGGATGGGAAAAATCACCGGCCTTTGCGAAAAAATAATCGATTTCGAGCTGCGAGATTTTGAACAATTACTTAATGTAAATCAGGATTTTAGTGCTGCGCTGGAGCTTTGCGAAACTGTTAAAAAAATATCTAAAGAGTGGGGGGTTCAAGATTTCGATTATAAATTTATGTCGCAAATGGCACAAATTAACGCCTGTTACAAAGAGAGATTTTTCGAGAAAGCTGCGGAGTTTGAGTTGCTTCTTGATAGAGGGAAAATCCAAGAAGCTGCAATCTTGGCGGAAGTAATACAGCAAGAGGCAATGAGAGTTGGAAATAATAGATCAGATGATATTTACAGCCGCTGCAGAAATAAAATTGACCAATATTTGCAAGAGATTGACCAAGCGACTTATGGCCGAGATCTAGCTACTGGACTAGAATTATTAAATCGCGTCAAAGACATAACCGAAGAATTCAAAGGGCCATTTTTTACAAGAAGATATGACTTTGCTCCGGGTGTTCAAAATAGAGAAAAAAATCTCAAAGCTTTTGAGGATCCAAAGAAAATGATTTTTGAGGCGATTGGTTCGGGTGATCTAGCATTGCTCAAACTTTGTTTGGCGATTGCGTCGGAAATGGCAAATGTTGCGCCACGAGATGAGTCTAATCCCTATTGGCAAAAAGATCAGAGACCTTTCGGAGGTAGCAGTGGCAGTTATCTTATGTACGAAGATATCGCGGATAACAACACTCCGCTACATTGCGCGGCAAAGCGTAATCAAAAAGAAATGTGCGAATTGTTAATTGGTTGTGGCGCATCTCTTAAGGTGCAAAATGATAATGGCAAAACCCCGCAAACACTTGCCGCATATCATGGTCATAAAACTCTGTTTAAAAGAATTGCAGAATCGGATGTTGAGAGTCCTAAGCAAGCAGTAGAGACATTGCGCAAAAGAATTTCAGTGGAACCTATTCGTGAAGATGAAGTTACGCTTACAATGACGCCGCGTTCAATGTTGCAATTGACAGAAGTGGGGCGTCAAGAAGGGCTGGATAGATAACCAATAAAAAGTTATTCGAAGCCGGCCACTTTTTCAAACATTGGTAACCATTTTTTCTCCACGAATTCTTTTAACTGATCGAACTGTGATTTTGGTGGAAGAGGCTCTTTGCGGATCAGGCCCGGCAGCGCAATGCCCCATTTTTCTCCCAAATATCTCTCAACAATTTTTCTATCATCATCTTTTAAGGCGCGCTCAAAAATAATAATCTCGCCGATATAGCCGTCAAAATAACGAGCTATTTCAGAGCTGTTGCGAAAAGCGCCAATGGTTAAAACATCGATTTTTTTAGTTATGATTTCTGGATTGGCTGTTGCAGTGGGGTATCCCGCAACGCCATTGAGATAGGTTGTGCCAATTGATCCGTCATCCACTAAGCTAACCATGTAGGTTTCTCCGGCAGTGATTCTTCCAGGAGAAAAAACATCAACCGAGTTAGGGATCTGATAATCTGCCGAATGCTTAGGATATTGTTTTAGGGTGAAGCTAGTGCCACCTTCCCAACTGCCACTAGTTGAAACATAGGCCTGTTCGGCATCGGGAAGTGTTTTGTTAGGGCGGACTATTGCAAAAATAGATAATTCTTTAGTTACAACTTCTGTCGATTGTAAAGTTTCAATGAAGCTAGTGCTGCCATTGAATCTTAGGCATGGCAAAGAGTTGATGCAGTTAGTTTTATAAATTGGATGAAGTTTTGCATCTGCTGAATTTTGCTTGGCATTATTTTTGGTAATGGTTTGCGGATTAATATCGTACCAATTGGTGATGGTCGCGCCATTATGTGTTTCAGATTTATCAAAGCTTTTTTCTAAAGTTGTTTCAAACCAAGTGACAATTCCCGGAATTGCGTCAATCGCAGAATTTTGGTTGGATTTTTTGGGAGGTGTAACGCAAGAAGATAAGCTCAGAACCCGTCCTAAGTCTTTCTTACCGAACAAGCAACAACCTCACAAACGCCAATTCAATCATTGCGAGAGAGGTGGAGAGCTTTCTCTCGCAGTTCTTCCAAAGTCTTCTGCATTTTTCTAACCACGCAAAAG
>CAIUFU010000070.1 GCA_903898475.1 uncultured Alphaproteobacteria bacterium
CTATGAACCTTCTCGATTACCGCCCGTAAATATCGCTAAATCTCACAATATCATCTTCACCCAAATAATTTCCTGTTTGTACCTCAATCAATTCTAACGGTGTTTCACCTCGATTTTCTAAGCGATGCTTTTGTCCGATTGGAATGTAAGTTGATTCATCCTCACTCATCACAAATTCTTTCTCGCCGCAAGTCACATGCGCCTTGCCTTTAACCACAACCCAATGCTCGGCGCGATGGTGATGCATTTGCAAAGAAAGTGAGGCTTTAGGTTTTACAATAATTTTTTTCACTTTGAAGCGATCGGTTAGATCAATAGTTTCAAAGCTGCCCCATGGGCGCAAAACTTTAGTGTGAGAATTGCACTCTTCGCGATTTTGTTTTTTCAGCAGTTCAAACATTTCTTTGACCGATTGCGAATCGTTTTTATTGGCAATTAAAACCACATCTTTCAAAGAAATAATAATCAGATTTTCCACGCCAATTGTGGCAACTAAACCGCTGCGTGAGTTGATGTAGCAGTCTTTGGTGCGCAGCACAGAAACGTCGCCCGCAAGGCTATTGCCATTTTCATCTTTATTTGCGATTTCAGAAATTGCCTGCCACGAGCCAACATCTGACCAACCAACTGAAAGCGGCGCCACCGCTACTTTTGCAGCCTTTTCCATGACGGCATAATCGATGGAAATGCTAGAGCATTTTTCAAAATCAGCGCTGTCGAGGCGAATAAAATCTAAGTCGCGAACGGCTTTGCTGTAAGCGGCAACGCAATTAACATAAATGTCATTTTGCAATTTTTTTAGCACCGCCAAATAAGTTGACGCTTTGAATAAAAAGATGCCGCTATTCCACAAATATTCGCCGCTTTCTAAAAATTGCTCGGCGCGCGCCAAATCTGGTTTTTCGATAAATTTTTCGACTGAAAAGATTTCTGTAAAATATTCCAATTCACCGCTTTTTTTAATGTAGCCGTAACCGGTTTCAGCCTTGTCGGGCACGATTCCGAAAGTTACTAAATATCCCTCATTAGCAGCTTTGGCAGCTTTTTTTACATTGGTGACGAAGCTTTTTTCATCGAGAATAATGTGGTCGGAAGGCATCACTAAAATCAGATCATTTGCCTCATTTTGAGCAATGGCGTCAAGCGCGGCAATCGCAATTGCGGGCGCGGTGTTGCGGCCAATTGGCTCTAAAATAATTGATTGGGCGGTGGCGTTAATTTTCTGCAATTCTTCAGCAACTGTGAAGCGATGCTCGTTGTTACAAACCACAATTGGCTCGAAAAAATCGTCGGAATTTTTGACGCGCAAAGCGGCTTTTTGAAACAGAGAATTTTCACCAAAAAAATCTAAAAATTGTTTCGGATTTAAACTGCGTGAAACAGGCCAAAGTCTTGTGCCTGAGCCGCCAGATAGAATTACGGGAGTGATTTTCATTATTTTGTTTGAAAAAGATCGATTGCGCCAAAGCCATGAATGGGCAGCTTTCGAAGTGATTTTAAATTTTCTAAATTAACTCCGCCAAGGGCGTAAATATTGGGCGCAAAGTAAGGTTGGTTTTTGGTTTTAAAAGAAATTTTTGCCAGATTTTTTAAGCCTAAATTTTTTGTATTTGGATGGCTGGTGCTTAAAAAAATCGGCGAAATAAAAAGCCAATTTGGCGCTAATTTTTGTGCTGTCAAAAATGATTTCAAACTGTGCGCAGCAAGGCTAAAAATAAAATTTTTAGGCCAGAGTTTTTTTTGTAAAAATTGCGTCGGAATTTTATCAAAATCAGAAAAATGCAAGCCGTCAGCTTTTAATTTTTTGGCTAGTAAAAAATCTTTTCCGATTAAAATTTTTATGCCGCGCGGTTTTGCCAAAGCAATAATTTTGCGGGCAAAAAGCTCGCGCTGGGCTTTGTTTAAATCATATTCGCGAATGATGATTGCGGAATTTTTTGGCAGATTTTTAATGGTGGCATCGAAGTCTAAAATTTTTTTGCGATCGGTAAAAAAAACCGGCGGCGCAGTAAATTTTTTAATCTCTAAGCAAATTTTTTGATTCATGAAAAACCAGATTGAGCGCAATTTATTTTTGATTCACCGCAAGATTAGCGAGGCTTGCAAAATCTACGGGCGACCAGAGAAAAGAGTCAACTTAATTGCCGTTTCTAAAACAGTTGCGGCAGAAAAAATTTTGGAAGCAATTGCCGCGGGATGTAAAGTTTTTGGCGAAAATTATGTCAAAGAAGCACAGGAAAAGTGGCCGGAAATTAAGAAAAATTTTCCCGAAATAAAATTGCATTTTATCGGACATTTGCAAAGCAACAAAACTGACGAGGCCGTTGATTTATTTGACTCAATTCAAGCTTTAGACAGTGAGAAATTAGCGTTGGCTTTGAAAAAATCAGCGCAAAAAAAATCGAAAAATCCCGAGATTTTTATTCAAGTAAATATCGGTGAAGAAGAGCAAAAAGGTGGAATTTTACCAAGTGAGTTGAGCGATTTTGTAAAATTTGCTCGTGACGAATGTGCTTTAAATGTGACGGGATTAATGTGCATTCCACCCAGCAACGAAGGGGCTTCACCTTATTTTGCGTTGCTTGCAAAAATGGCACGCGAAAATAATTTAGAAAAATTATCGATGGGAATGAGTGCTGATTTTGAAGAGGCAATTGCCTTGGGTGCAAATTACGTAAGAATTGGAACTGCAATTTTTGGTGAGAGATAGGAGGCTTGTCCTCCGTAGCTTTAGCGAAGGAGGAATGGTGCGCCCTAGACGATTCGAACGTCTGACCTACAACTTAGAAGGCTGTTGCTCTATCCAGCTGAGCTAAGGGCGCATTTGTTTCTTCTTCTGGAGGGGCTGGCTTTCTAAGAGGGCAGTATGAAAAATCAAATTAAAATTTCCTCGATGTCATGCTGAGCCTGTCGAAGCATGATTCTGAGCACGGTCTGGAATCATGCTTCGACAGGCTCATCATGACATTGCGTTTGTTGGAAAAAAAATATTAAAAACTTGCGAAAAACCCC
>CAIUFU010000071.1 GCA_903898475.1 uncultured Alphaproteobacteria bacterium
AGGAATAAAAGTTGGAGCGCTAGTTGGCGCCAGACTTGGATCATCGGTAGGTTCTAGAGTTGGTTCAAAAGTTGGTTGACCAGTTGGTGAAGTTGTTGGTCGAAATGAAGGTCTAAAAGTTGGTGCTACAGTTGGAAGGGCAGTTGGAGAGTTACTTGGAATCACGACTGGTTTTAAAGTCGGAGATAGGCTTGGAACTACTGTTGGTATATTAATTGGAGATTGGGTTGGAAAAGGTGAAGGTTTTTTTGTGGTAGGAATGATATCTAGTTTTCTTCCATGGTTTGGTATCTCTGTAAAAATAGTGTTTTGAAATTCATCTATCTCGCTTTGTGTTTTTACTTTGTAGGCTTCTTGTAGAAGTTCATCGGTTGTTAAGGTTTTTGTCTGGGTGGCTGATTTTGCTAGAGAAAGTAAAGAAAAAAAAGCTAACCCCTTTAGAGCGCTTGTTGCAGAAAATGGTGGTGATAGATGTGACGTTGCTGAAATATTAGCTCTTTTAGAAACGGATTGTCGTTCTTTTTTTGGTGTAACGATGGCCTCTGGAATCAGCGGTTCTACAGTGGAATAAGCCAGTGGTAGGGGAGTTGGCGCTCCTTGGAAAGTAGTAGGAATTACTATTTGAGATCCATCTCCAGTAATTCCGATGTAAAAAACATACGGATCTTGAGGGCTGCCATCATGTTCGATTAATTCAAGTTTGTCAGAGTATTTATAAATTGGAGGTGGAAGGAGTTTTCCAGCTGAGTCAACTGCTGATATGAATTTTGGGTATGGGCCTTCTCGATTAAGAGCTGTATAAACTAGGTAGCGCGGGTGGTGTATTTGATTTAATTTAGAACCAAGTAGTGCTGATTTTTCGGCGTCAAAATCTGGTATTTCGCGAACTGTGGATCCGATAACTGTTTCTACCGAGTCACGTGAAGTTTGTTCTTCGTCACGCACTACTAAACGGTCTCCTAGGACCAACATATCTCCATTTGCCAGAGATTTTAAGATGTCGAGTGTAAAGGATGAAGAATAAGGATTGGTCGGCTTCTTTATGGTAACATATTTGTTCACCTCAGCCGAATGAACCAGTCGGTTGTTGGTTATGCTGATGTCGTTTGGTTGGATGCCTAAGTTTCTCTCTAGTGCCGCAACTATGTGAGATGGAATTGAGCTTTTGAGTTCTTCGTCAACAAAGAAGCTAGTGAGCCAAGCAACTTTTGATTCAATTGGGCCTAGATTCTTTTTATTGGTGCCAACTGGATCAACGTAAGAGGCTTTAAAACTGCCATCTTCATTTTTTGTAACGTGAAGACCAGCAACTTGAGAATCAGCAAGAGGCACTGGTATTACTAGCTGATTGAGGCTTTTAGTGTTTTTAAAATTTTCAAAACTTTCAAGTAAACTATGCTTAGCTCTACGGGTTTCTTTGCTAGCGTAGGAATGGCTTATCGGCAATAGCATCGCATTGCCGGGCATTAGTTTTGCTAATGTTGAATCAAAATCTTTTTCGTCAAATAGAGCTCGGGCTCGGCGGGCTTGAAATTGTTCTAATGATTCGCCGCTCTCTTGTTTTAGAGATTCTGCAATATCAAAAACAGCCGGAGTGGTTCCATTAAAATTTAATACATCATCCTCAGCAATCGCAGCAGCTCGATCTTTTTTTCGCTGCTTCTCACGCGCTTTTCTTTTTTGGTTCTTGGCTTGTTTTTTTTCTTCGGCTATTGATTTTTTAGACATGCAGCTTGATTAAAAATGATGAGAAATTCCAAGTTTGATAATTCCAAGATTTACCGGGGCCGAGATACTTCTGTAATAATAGGCACCTTGAGGGATCCCTCCTTTGGCGATAAAGTTTTGGATGTTATATTCTAAATTGAAATCGGTATTTTGGTTGTAATGCATTTTTAAGCCCGCTCCGTAAAACATAGTAGTCGCAGTGCCCTTACGTATTGTGGTGCGCAAAGCTTCAGCAATAGTACTGCCGGCATCAAGCGCATATAAATCAACTCCGCGAGTTCTTATGTTGTAAGAAACTGCGGCATATCCCACAGTGAAAAATGGAGAGAATCTCTTAGAGGCATCGTAACCGAAATCTAATTTTACACCGTATCTGTTATTGGTTTTTAATCTTTGTAGAGGTTGATCACTTTGCTGAACTTTTGATCGACCGCTTCCCAGCTGTTCAAGAATAACGCCGGGAGCAACAAAGAATTTATTAAAATTAAAGGCGTATTTGTAATCTATTCCAATCCCGTAGCTATCACCTCTACTAACGTGATCAGTTAATATTTGTTCGTCAGTGTAGTCAGTGGTTCTGGCGGATGAAACGTCGTAGTAACTAGTCGAGGTATTTAACAAATTAATTCCCAAGTAATGTCCCTGAGTTCTGTTAGGTGAAGAAGTTACAACTTTTGGCTCTTCAACCGGCGTAGTAAAGATTAGTAGTTCTGGGTTTTGTGGTAATTTGCGACGTGTGATTTTTTTGGCTTTGGTTGGAATTTGGTTTAGAGCAAATGGTTCAGCAGTAGGTAAAATTTTTTGCGCAGAGTTTTTATTCAAAAGTGTATTGAAATCGACCTTCGAAAAAGGCTTAACACTCTGTGCAAAAGACGCCGAGTAAGACGCAAAAAAAACAGAACTTAATGTGAGAATAAAAGTTCTTTTCATGAGTTTTTTAAACCTTCAATTTGTTAATAATTTTCTCGCAAGCAGCGTCAGAGGTAATTCCGAAATGCTTGAATAAATCTTCTGCTTTGCCTGAAGCGCCAAAGTCATTCATGCCGATGAAAATTCCATCAGCTCCAATAAATTGGTGCCAG
>CAIUFU010000072.1 GCA_903898475.1 uncultured Alphaproteobacteria bacterium
ACAAATTTGCCGAAACTTTCAGAATTTTAATTAATGCCGGCTTTAACCCTCTTAAACATCCAGCAAGTCTAACAAACTGCTTTGCCGAGGCTTGCAAAACCCAAGGAAGCGGTACTTTGAAACTCTACTTAGAATCAATTAGAGAAAAATTTGGTGACGAAGCGGTGACGAAAATTCTTCGTGAAGGCGAAACCGCCATGTTTCATGCAATCAATGGTAGAGCCTATATTAGCACCATTGATTTTTTGTTGGATAGTGGCGCTTTAGTAGAAACAAAGCTATCTGAAAATTTACAAACCGCTGCCAAGCTTGGTCACGCCAGAGCTTTTGAACTTTTATTAGAAAGAGGATCTTTAGAAGATTGGCAACTAGAAGATGTTTTTAACGTAGTAAAAATTGACGGCGACTACGTCATTGCAAGCATATTTGTGGAGTATTTAAAAAGCGCGGAGGGTCAAACTGCAAAATCTCAAGAATTAAAATCTGCCCTTAGTGCAAAGAAAGAGCAGCTAACTCACCAAGATTTATTTAGAATCTGTCAACTTAGTGGCGAAAAAACGCTGCAATATTACTTAGATGCCCGCCCAGATTACAATCTACAAGAGCATATAAATGATTTTGACAGCGAAGGAAAAACTGCTCTTTACTACGCAATTAACGACAATGCCTACAATGGGCTAGTTCAGTTTCTGCTAGATCACGGCACCAATCCCAATCAAATTGCTGCTGAGTCTCATAGCTCCACTCATTTAGATGCCGCCACTCTCGCAATTAGAAATTGCGAACCCACAACATTAAGTCTTTTACTGAATTCTAGAAAGCTAAATTCAAACTCAATTCGAGGTGCTGCTGCTGAATTAATAAGGCCAGAAAATAATGAAATCGTTTTAACCGAAGCCTTTGTCAATCATGTGGATGCTGGAGAAATTAGGCAACTTCCTCTGGAGGTTAAGCAAATAATGCTGCAAAGAAGTTTAGAATCTGATCGCGGACCTTGTATTTACAAAATGAGAGATTCTGCAAAAGGCACTGACCTTGAGGTCTTCATCGAAGATCTTTTTTGCAAATTAATTGAGGAAGGAAATATCAAAGTAGTATCGGCAATGATTGAAAAACTTGAGGTCAGAAAGATGTTTTTAAGTCAGGCAAGAAGAGCAAAAGGTCCGACAGAAACTTCGGAACGAGATGCACTTTTAAGTGTTTCAAGTATCAATGGTTACGGCGCATCAGAAGAAGATACGCCGAAAACAATTTTTAAAATTCCCGCATCAAGTGCTAAAAAATTAAGCGACGAGCAAGTTGATGTAAAATATGCCGACATGGCTTTTGAGTTGGCTAAATCTTCTAACGAAGAAGAGTCTAAAATGGGAAAAGAGATTTTTAAAAAAATAGTTAACGCGGGTTTTTCAACTTCAAAAAGCGAAAGAGAAATAAAAGCGCTTAAAATTGATGATGGACGCGGCAGTACTTGGTGTCCCTCAATTTGCTGCCCTTCTGTTTGCATTGTTTCTTAAAACCTGTCTAAAAACCTGTTCTAAGAACCCGTCCTAAGTCTTTCTTACCGAACAAGCAACAACCTCACAAACGCCAATTCAATCATTGCGAGAGAGGTGGAGAGCTTTCTCTCGCAGTTCTTCCAA
>CAIUFU010000073.1 GCA_903898475.1 uncultured Alphaproteobacteria bacterium
GCATGATTCTGGACACGGTGCCTCGAATCATGCTTCGACAGGCTCAGCATGACTTGAAAGTGACGACAGATTTGTTTTTAGGAATCCACAAGTTAAAAAATTCACAACTCTCAATTTCAACATTACTTAATTAATGATTCTGGATCCTCAACAAATTCTCGTTGAAAAAAAATTACAGCACCTTGCCAAAGATCTGGAAAATCAAGAGTCCGTTGGTTTTTTTCAAAAAATCATTTCATCAAAAAACCAACTAAAAAGTTATTACATTCACGGCGATGTTGGTCGGGGAAAGTCAATGTTGATGAAAAGTTTTTTTAATTCTCTAGCCAAAACGCCGAAAGTTTATTTTCACTTCAACAGCTTCATGCGCTTAATTCACGAGGCTTTGCGTGATATTCGTAAAGAAGAGAAAAAATTTAAGGATGAGTTGGTTGAGGCGGTGAAAAGAGTGGTGGGCAAAAATCGGCTGATTTGTTTTGACGAATTTCAGGTGATGGATATTGCAGATGCGATGTTGCTTTCGCGGATTTTTTCTTTTTTATTTTCACAAAATATTGTGACGATTTTTACTTCTAACTCAAGGCCGCTAGAGCTTTACAAAAACGGCTTGCAGCGCGAAGTTTTTTTAGAATTTGTTGAAAAAATTTTGTTGCAAAATTGCGAGGTTTTGTATCTCGATTCGCCAACCGATTACCGCAGCAGATACGTCAAAAATTTGACGAAGCGCTATTTTATTTCGAATCAAAAAAATCGTGACGAGGTCAAAAAAATCATCGAAACCATGACTGACGGCGCCAAGCTCAAGCCAGCTAAAATCAAGGTTTGGGGGCGTGAAATTAAAATCAAAAAAACTTACAAGAAAGTTGCGGTCTTTAATTTTGATGATTTGTGCCGCGTTGAATTTGCGGCGGCGGAGTATCAGGCGATCTGTCAAAATTTTGATCTGATTTTTTTGTTGAAAATTCCACAGCTCCTGCCAGAAGATGCCAATGAAGCGAGGCGCTTCGTGCTTTTCATCGATGAGGTTTACGAAAAAAAAACTGGCCTCATTGTTTTAGCGAAAACAAAATCTGAAAAAATTTACGAAAGTGGAACTGGTGCTGAGGCTTTTAAGCGCACGGTTTCGCGGTTAAATGAAATTAAGTCTGACCAATATTGGACGGCTTTAAGCGAATAAAAATATTTTTAATTTTTTAAAATAAATTTTTGAATTTATGTCAAAAAGAACACTGACTCCGACTCAAGTAAATGCTGCTAAAGATGTTGTTGAGGCAATACGGAAGGCAATAATTAGTGAAAAGAAGATCAATGATGGAATCACAAAGGCAAATAGTCTTGTACGAGGCTTTAGCGATAGAAAAAAGACAAAGGCACTTAGAGTATTAATTGCGATAGAAAATTTTTTGTATAAGGAACCTTCTCCGGATCACCGTATCTATGAGAAAGGATTAGTACTTCTCTATAAGGAAGAAGGTCGTAACGAAGAATATGCAAATCTGATCGAACAGAAGGGCCTGAAAGGTGGAGATGTCGCTAGGGCTGTTGAGGAATTTCTGAAAAAAGAGAAACTACAAGAACCGACTGAACAAGAGGTGGAAAAAGAATTGCGATTGAAGAAAGCTGGAGTAGGTGAAGCGGCTCGAGGTCAGCAGATAATATTGATGGCAGAGGATATTGAGCAGGAAGATGTAACAAGAGCCCTAAAAGGGATCGCTGCGGATATTGAGCGTCTCGCGCAGGAAGATAAGAAGAAGCTGGAGAA
>CAIUFU010000074.1 GCA_903898475.1 uncultured Alphaproteobacteria bacterium
CGGCATCCGAATATCAAATTTATTTCTGTTTTTTGCTGATTTTTCATCGCGACAAAATGCGGGTTAGAAAATTAAATTATAAAAATACTGCCGACATCAACATCAAAAAATATCGCTGGCGTTTCAAATATCATTACTGCTCTTTTCACTTCTATCTGCGCGGCTCGAGAAGCAATTCTGCGCGCGTAAAATCTTTGCAATTTCTGCAAGATTTTATTTACAAATTCTTCTGTTTTGAAATTCGCAATATCGGAATTGTTAATTGCAATATTGGTGAATTTTTGCATTTGCCCAATCGCAAAATTACTTGGATGAAACGCAAAAACTTGGCACTTTCTTATGGAAATTTAAGCGGATTTATTGGCAAAAATGGCGAGAGAAATCTTTTTTCTGAAAGAAAAAACCTGCTCACAGGTGAAACCAAAATTTGCAATTTGCAACTCAATGAAAAGCTCGAGGTAATCTTCGAAAAAGAAGTCTTAAAAAATCACAATCTTGTGCAAATTTTGCCACAAGAACTAGCGCTGGTACAAAATTGTGAAAGCAAAAAATTCTTTCTCCACCAGATCAAGAAAGACGGCAGATTTGAGCATATTTTAGATTTACCAAATGACCCAGACATTAACAGCATGTCGCTAGTAAAACGCGACGAAAAATGGTGGTTATTTTTTACAAAAAAAGCAGCGCCACCTAACGAACTTCATCTTGCTTTTAGCGACGATTTGCTTGGCAAAAACTGGCGCTATTTCTCAGGAAATCCGCGACTTTTGCACAATAGCACCGCGGCTGGCACCGGAAATATTTTTTCATTTCGCGGCACTGAATTTCGCCCTTCAAAAAATTTAGATGATTCGATTTTGCTTAACCGAATTGAGTCGATGACAGAAGAATCATATCAAGACACTAAAGAGATGGAGATCTTTCCCAACCAGCTTGGGTCATGGCCTAACGGCCTTTGCAGCATTGCCGATTTGGGAAACAATTTAACGCTTTTCAGCGGCAAGAAATTTTCTTTCTTTCCTTTCAAGCCGCTGATTTTTTTATTCCGCTTTCGGCTTTGCAACACCAACAAGTGCTGGACGAATTAAGCGATCGGCAATCGAATATCCGGCTTGAATAACCTGCACCACGGTTCCTTCTTCAGCCTCGCTTTCCACTTGCACCAAGGCTTCGTGAAAATTGTGATTAAATTTTTCGTTAAGTGGGAAAATTCTTTTGATCTGATTTTTTTCCAAAACTTTCATCAATTCTTTCTCAGTCATTGAAACTGCGTCGGCGTAATTTTTGATCGCCGGAATTTTCTCAATTTCTTCTTTTGGCGCATTGCCGCTGGCTAGAAAAAAATTCTCAACCACCAAAACCAAATCGCCCGCAAAACTAGAAATAGCGAACTTCCCCGCCTTATCAATTTCTTCGCGTGACCTGCGGCGCACATTTTCAACTTCGGCAAGAGCGCGCAAAATTTTCTCGTTAGACTCGCTTAATTTTTGTTCGAGTTCAGCAATTTTTGCTTCAGGCGTTACTAGATTTTCTACTGGTTGCTCTTCTTGCGGACGGCTATTTTCTTCCATTTTTCTCCTAAAATTTTTTTAAAGTAAGGCGCCCAAGATATGCAGCTCCAAACAAGTTTCAATAGGGTTGCTTTAAATTTTCTGCTTTCTAATTTGCGCCCATAATTTTTCCCCCAAATAAACATCTCCCAAACATGCAAGATAGAATTCTCGACCAAGCTAATTACTTGGTGCCAATGGTTGTTGAGCAAACCGCCAAAGGCGAAAGATCTTTCGATATTTACTCAAGACTTTTGAAAGAGCGCATCATCTTTTTATCTGGTCCGGTCAATGACCAAGTTTCATCTTTGATTGTTGCTCAGTTGCTATTTTTGGAATCAGAAGATCCAAGAAAAGACATCTATTTTTACATTAATTCACCAGGTGGCATCGTGACGTCTGGCCTTGCCATGTATGACACCATGCAGTATATACGCCCTGATGTTGCAACCCTTTGTATCGGCCAAGCTGCTTCAATGGGTTCATTACTTTTAACTGCGGGGGCTGCCGGAAAAAGATTTTGCTTACCAAACTCACGCATCATGATTCACCAGCCTTCTGGCGGATATCAGGGCCAAGCAACTGACATCGAAATTCACGCTCAAGAAACTCTTAGTTTGAAAAGAAGATTAAACGAAATCTACGTTAAGCACACTGGACAAAAGCTTGCGGTTATTGAGAAATCAATGGAGCGCGACAATTTTATGTCTCCAGAAAAAGCAAAAGAATTTGGCTTGATCGATCAAGTAATCGACAAAAGACCTGAACAAACACAACAAAAATAAAATTATTTTATGGTTAAAAAACACGACGACGAAAAAGAATTATCCTGCTCTTTTTGCGGCAAAAACCAAAATGAAGTAAAGAAACTAGTCGCCGGCCCAACTGCTTTAATTTGCAATGAATGTATCGGCGTTGGCATGGAAATTTTGCGCGAAGAGCAAAAAAAATCGCCTCTTCAAAAAACCGACGGTAGCAAACCAACCCCGAAAGACATCATCAAAATTTTAGATGAATATGTGGTTGGACAAAAACATGCTAAAAAAGTTTTGTCGGTTGCAGTTTACAATCACTACAAGCGCATTGATTCAATTTCTGGATCAACTGCTGAAAGTGTTGAACTCAGCAAGTCGAATATTCTAATGATTGGGCCAACTGGTTGCGGCAAAACTCTACTTGCGCAAACTCTAGCAAAAATTCTCGATGTGCCTTTCACCATGGCTGACGCCACTTCATTAACTGAAGCTGGTTACGTTGGTGATGACGTGGAAAATATTATTTCGCGCTTGTTGCAATCTGCTAATTACGACATTGAAAAAACTCAGCGCGGCATCATTTACATTGATGAAATCGATAAAATCGCGCGCAAATCTGAAGACAACACTCGCCGCGATATTTCTGGCGAAGGCGTGCAACAAGGTTTGTTAAAAATTATTGAAGGCACTGTTGCTTCAGTTCCAACTCAACCTGGTAGAAAAACTACTCAGCAAGAATATGTGCAAGTTGACACACGCAATATTTTGTTTATTTGCGCTGGTGCATTTTCTGGTTTAGAAAAAATCATCATTGCTCGTGGAAAAGGCTCTAGTATTGGTTTTGGTGCTGACGTTAGATCAAAAGATGACACTGCTCGCAAAGATATTTTTAATCAAGTTGAGCCCGATGATTTGATTAAATTTGGTTTAATTCCAGAAATCGTCGGAAGACTTCCAGTTGTCGCACCTCTTGAAGGCCTAACTGAAGAAGATTTGACCAGAGTTTTATCTGAACCAAAAAACTCAATCGTGAAGCAATATAAAAAACTTTTCGAGTTAGATAAAATAGAATTGAATTTTGAAGACGAAGCTTTGAAAGAAATCGCGAAAAAAGCTATTGAGTGCAAAACCGGCGCTCGTGGTCTTCGCGCCATTGCAGAGAATATTTTATTGGATGTGATGTTTGAAGCACCATCTGAAAAAAATATTAAAACTGCGACGGTAACCAAAGAAGTTTTGACTGATGGAAAACCTTTGAAGATTACCCATTTGAGTGAGAAGGAAATTGCTGAGAGAGAAGGAAAGAAGATGATTACAATTGTTCCTCAGAAAGAGAAGGCTGCTTAGAAATTCGATCACAACTGTCA
>CAIUFU010000075.1 GCA_903898475.1 uncultured Alphaproteobacteria bacterium
CTCAATCGCATCCCCATTCAAGCCAATTGCTTCATCAGCTTTAATCACAATTTCTGGCATTAGTTTTTGCATCTCGCCCATGATTGCAGCGTTTTTTCTGCCGCCGCCGCAGACGAAAATTTCCTTCGGTTTTTTGCTTAAAAATTCTAAATTAATTTGAATTGCTCTTGCATGCATGAAGGCGAAAGTCGCTAGAGCGTCTTCGATTTTTAGGTTATTTACCAAAGAAAGTAGAGAGGAAAAATCGTCGCGATCGAAAGATTTCGGTGGCTTCCGATTGAAGATTTCATTTTCCAAAATTTTCTCCGCCAGAACAAAATCAATCTTGCCGCTTTTGGCTAAATTACCGTCTTGGTCAAAATCGCAGTTCATTTTTTTCTTCATCAAATCATCAAGTGGTGCATTGCCGAAGCATAAATCGAAAGCCTCAATGGCATTTTCGTGATCGTCTTGAAAGTAAGTAATATTGGAAATGCCGCCAATATTTAGTACCGCAACTGGGTGAGGTTGATCGGCTAAAAGATGAAAGTGATAAATGGGCACCAGTGGCGCGCCTTGGCCGCCCAGCACTACGTCACGAGTTCTAAAATCAGCAACAACATCAATGCCAACAGCATGCGCAAGTAAATGACCATTGCCGATTTGCCAAGTGACGCCTTGCTCGGGGATGTGTAAAATGGTGTGTCCGTGAAATGCCACTAAATCAATTTCAGATTTATCGATTTTGTTTTTTGCCAAGAAATCATTAACTAATTTAGCGTGCAGCAAAGTTAATTCATTTTCGAGTAGCTTGATTGCAGTAAGCTTTGGATTGTTGTAAATTATGGCTTCAAGGCGTTTTTTAAAATCGTGATCGTAAGCCAAATAATCGAAATGCGTGCTTTTGATTTGTTTTTTTCCATCACTTTCAATCAAAGCTAAATCAATGCCATCCATCGAAGTGCCGCTCATTAAACCAATGCTTTTGTAAATCTTATTCATAACAGATTTGATTGAAAATATTGATCAGGGTCAGCTTGCGATCTAAACTTAGGGACGCGGTTTTGCGCAGTAAAATCAAGCTTTCATCAGCTATTAAGAAAATCTTTTGGGCGGAAAATTTTTGTCGCAGATTTAGAAAAACTTTTTCTTCGTCGAAGTAAAAATTAAGATCAGAACTATTCAAATTCTGCATCAAACGGCTGATAAAAAACTCGTAAGATTTTTCAAAAATTGAAAAAGAGAAATTTTTATCGGCGATTTTTTTTAGTAAATCTTCGCTGATTTTTTTATTGTAAAGTGATCTCAAAAAAAGTTCGTAGAAGCGCGTTAATTCTAGTCCAAGATTAATTGCATCAGCCGGAGAATTGTCGCAGATTTCTGCTAAAAATTGCTGATCTTTAGCAGAAAAATGCAGATTTTTTTGGCGCAAAATTTCAGTAAAATCATCCGCCGATAAATCGGGAATTTTAACAATTTGGCAGCGCGATCTGATGGTTGGTAAAACGCGATTTAAATTGTGCGAAACCAGAATCAGAAAATTATTTGGACGCGGTTCTTCTAGAAGTTTCAGAAGGGCGTTGGCAGCTGATTTATTAAGCTCGCAAGCCGAATCAATAATGATGAATTTATTTGGTGAAATGGCGGAAGTTTGATTGGCGAATTCAGCAATTTTTCTGATTTTGTCGACATTGATTTCGCGTTTTTCTGGATCTTTTTCGACCAAAAATAAATCAGGATGTGAGGCGAATTTATTGCCTAAAATTTCTTCGGCAAATTCACGGGCAAAGGTGGCTTTGCCGATGCCTTTTTTGCCGTGAAGTAAAATTGCGTGATGCAGTTTTTTATTTTGGTAAGAGGTGAGAAGTGCTGATTTTGTTGAGGTGAAGCCAATCATTTGATGGTTATTCTCCACCCCCAAGCGAATGAACGTAAAGTGCTAATTGCTTAATCGTTACATCATCCAACCTGCCAATCCAGTAAGGCATCACGCCCGCTTGAGCGTAGGTTACGGTGAAAATCACATCTTCTTTTTTGCCGCCGTAAAGCCAGATTGCATCCGACAAATTTGGTGCACCAACTAAGCGGTCACCTTTGCCAGCAGCGCCGTGACAAGCCACGCAATTGGCTTTGAAAATTGCTTCGCCTTTTTCGCTGTGAATATTTTTGTCAGACAGCGACATCACATATTCGGCAACTTCTTCGATTTCTTCTTTTTTCAAAATTTTATCAATTCCAAAAGAAGGCATTTGGCTGAAGCGAGTTTTTTCGTGAGAAGATCTGATACCGAATTTAAGGGTTTGTTCAATGTCAGTGATTTTTCCGCCCCAAATCCAATCGTCGTCATTTAAGTTTGGAAAGCCTTTGGAGCCTTGTGCCCCAGTGCCGTGACAAGCGGCACAATTTTCTTTAAAAGCCGCACGACCACCATTAATGGCGAATTCCATTAATTCAGGATCTTTTTGAATTTGCGCAAAATCTGAGGTAGAAATTTTATCTAAAAACACATCGCGTTTGGCAGAAATTTCTTTTTGTGATTCAGCAAGTTCTGATTGTTGGGTCCAATTAAGTGAGCCTTTGGTGTTGCCACCAGAAACCGGCCAAGTTGGATAAAAAACCCAATAGCCGAAAGACCAGACGATGCAGATAATCCAAACAATTAGCCACCAACGAGGTGCTGGAATATTATATTCTGAAATGCCGTCCCATTCGTGTCCGGTGGTTTTTGGAGCTTCTTTTTGAGTTTTATTTTCTTTATTAGTCATGGTCTTTCAGAGGAATTTTTGAAAATTTTTCGAATTTTTTTTGGTTATCTTTTTTGAAGGCGAAATAGATCACGTAGCAAAATGCTAAGAAGAAAAAAACCGTGGCAATCGTTGGGGCGTAATGAACGAAAGTGGCCATTATTTTTTTACCTCGGGTTTGTGAGCTGGGTCAAATTTGGTAAAATTGACAAAAGTTCCAAGCACTTGCAGATAAGAAACTAGCGCATCCATTTCAGAAATTTTGTTCGGATTGCCGTCGAAATCATGAACATTAACTTTGCTGCCGTAGCGTTTTTGCAAACCTTCAGCTTCGCGATCGTTTGAAGCTTGAATCACTGCGTCAGAAGTAGCGTTTTGAATCATCTCGTCAGTGTATGGCACATCCAATTTACGCAGCACTTCCATGTCGTCAGCAATGCCAGAAATTTGCGCATCGCGCTCAACCAAAAATTTATATCCCGGCATGATTGATTCAGGAACCACGTCACGCGGATTAATCAAGTGACGCACGTGCCATTGATCTGAATATTTGCCGCCAAGACGCGCCAAATCTGGGCCGGTTCTTTTTGAACCCCATTGAAATGGAAAATCATACATGCTTTCAGCGGCCAAAGAGTAGTGCCCGTAGCGCTCAACTTCGTCACGTAAAACGCGAACTTGTTGCGAGTGGCAGCCGTAGCAGCCTTCGCGTTTGTAGATTTTTGATCCGGCAAGTTCTAGCGGCGTGTAAGGCCTCATGCCATCAACTTTTTCAATGACAGTTTCCATGCGAAAAAGCGGCGCGATTTCAACGAGGCCGCCAATAGAAACTAAGATTACAGTTAGAATCAAAAGTAGAATTGAGTTACGTTCAATCTTGTCGTGATGTTTAAACATTTTTAGAGCGAATTGTTTTGTAAAAATTGTAAGCCATCAAGCAAGCGCCTGAAAGGAAAAATACACCGCCAACAGCGCGGGTGAAATAAAGTGGGTGCAAAACTTTTAGAGTTTCAACGAAGGAATATTGCAAGAAGCCCATTTCATCGTAAGAGCGCCACATCAAGCCTTGAGCTATTCCAGAAATCCACATTGAAGTGATGTAAAGAACGATGCCGATGGTTGCGATCCAGAAATGTGCTGAAACTAGCTTCATTGAATAAAGCTCTTTCTTGCCCCAAAGAATTGGCACCATGTGATACATTGAGCCGAAGCTGATTAGTGCAACCCAGCCTAAAGCGCCAGAGTGCACGTGGGCGATAGTCCAGTCGGTGTAATGCGAAAGTGCGTTAACTGATCTAATGGCCATTAATGGGCCTTCGAAAGTGCTCATGCCGTAGAAGGCAACGGCGGTGATTAGGAAACGCAAAACCGGATCGGTACGAAGTTTGTTCCAAGCGCCAGACAAAGTCATGATCCCGTTAATCATGCCACCCCAAGAAGGCATCCATAGCATGATTGAGAAAGTCATGCCCAAAGTTTGTACCCAATCAGGAAGTGAAGTGTAGTGCAAATGGTGTGGGCCAGCCCAGATGTAAATGAAGATCAAAGACCAGAAATGCAGAATTGACAGGCGGTAAGAATAAACCGGACGCTCGGCGCGTTTTGGTACGAAGTAATACATCATGCCGATGAAGCCTGCGGTTAGGAAAAAGCCCACAGCATTGTGGCCATACCACCATTGAATCATGGCGCTTTGTACGCCGCCGAAAATTGGGTAGCTGGCAGTGCCGTCTAAACGAAGAGGAATCGAAAGATTGTTAACGATGTGCAAGATTGCTACGGTAACGATGAAGCCCATGTAGAACCAGTTGGCAACATAGATATGTGGCTCTTTGCGATTTTTAATTGTCATCACGTAAACCAAAAAGTAGCAGATCCAAACAATGGTCAGCCACAAATCAGCGTACCATTCTGGCTCGGCATATTCTTTGGCTTGAGTGACACCAGTCACGTAGCCAATAGCAGCCATTACAATGAAAGCTTGGTAGCCCCAGAAAATAAATTTGTGTAAATTTTTACTGCCCCAAAGCACGGCTTGTGAGGTGCGTTGTACTACGAAAAAGCTGGTAGCAAAAAGCGCGTTGCCGCCGAAAGCAAAAATTACGGCGGAAGTGTGAAGTGGGCGTAGGCGACCGAAACTAGTCCATTCCAAACCTAAATTCAAAACTGGAAAAGCCAGTTGAAAAGCGATTAAAACTCCAACTGCAAAACCAAAAATGCCCCAAAAAGTTGCAGCGATGGTGAAGAGCTTGATGATGTCGTAATCGTAGGTTGCGGGAGTATTTGAGCTGTGATTTGACGCCATAATTTGTTAATTAAATAATTTTACCGCCATCAAAATAAGCGTGATTACATTTAGTAAAATCACGGCTTTGGCGATGAATTTAAATTCTGGAACTTTCGAAAAAACATGGCCGCCACAGGCCGTTAAAAACAGTGACGGAAATGTTGAAATGCCAAAAAAAATCATTCCAATTCCGGCAAGCAAAGGACTCGCAAAAGCGCCGGCAATTAAGAACGCGGCGTAGAGCAAACCGCACGGAATGAATCCCAAAATCACGCCAAGAAAATAGCCTTTTAGGCCTTGCGGATTCAGGAACAAAACGGAAATTTTTTTGGAAAAAAATGAAGTGGCATTTTCTAAAAATTTCGATTTAAAGCGCAACCGAATTTTCCCCGCAATTTGCAGGCGACCATCCAAGAAAAGATTTAGAAAAATCGTTGCGGCAAGAAGTAGAAAAATCGCCGAGAAAATTCTGAAGCCAATAAACTCTTGAACATTTTTGGTAAAAAAAGCGCAGAAAAAACCAATCAAAGCGTAGGTAGAAATGCGTCCCAAGTGGTAAGGCAGCAAAGCTAAATTTTGCAGGCGCTTAAATTCAGAGAAATTTTCCAGCGAAGTTTTTTGCAAACGATTGCTGACTTGCGTCAAAACAAAAGGTCCACACATGCCAACGCAATGAGTGAAGCCGCCAAAAAAACCGAGCGAGATTAGGGAGAAAATTAGTGTTAGGTCGGTCATTTGGTTTTTGGTAAATTTTTTTCATTGTCATGCTGAGCCTGTCGAAGCATGATTCAGGCC
>CAIUFU010000076.1 GCA_903898475.1 uncultured Alphaproteobacteria bacterium
AAAAATTTTATGACTGAAGTGTCCGGCGAACAAACTCAAAAAAATAAAGTAGAAATCGCAGCCCGAAAAAAACAAAAATTTATCACTAAATTTGTTATTTTTTTGTCACTGATTTTCTTTGGCTATCTTGGTGTAAACCATTGGAAAGCCAGCATCACAAAAAAACTTCAAGCTCAGCATGAAGCGCAAAAATTTGACAATGTTGAAAGTGAAATTTTTGATTTATCGGGCGATCACGATGCTCAAAAAGATGAAAATTTGGCCGACATTGGCGCCAATGAATTAAGAGAAAAAGGTGCAGAATTTATTTATCACATGCTGATAAAAAATCAGGCACAAATCACTGATTTAACCGCACAAATTCAAGGAATTCAGAGCGAACTAACTAAATATAAAAACCAAGAAAGAATCGGAAAAATGATTTTGGTTTATGTCGAATTACGCCAAGAAATTTTCGCCGGCAAATCTTACGATAACGCTCTAAAAAGTTTCGAAATTTTGGTAGCCCTTGACGAAAACCTACGAACCAAAGCTGAAAAATTAAAAGAAGTTTTACCTGGATTTTCTAACCAAGAAAAACTTAGCAAATCCTTTGCAGATCTAATTCCAGAACTTATCACTACTAAAAGTAACAATCCAAATCCAACTCTACTTTCTAAAATTCGCCGCAACATCGCGAAGCTCGTAATCATCAGAAAAATTGATGGCAAAAATACCGGCGAAATCGATTCAATAATTTTTCACACCGAGAAATTTTTGAAAGAAAAAAACTACCAAGAAGCAATGAATTATCTGCTTTCACTTGATCCAAGCTATCACGAAATTGTCGCTGATTTTCTCAATGATTTAAGCATCGCAATTGAAGTACAAAAACTCGATTCTGAAATTTTAAATTACCTAAAAAGCCTCACCTAGACTTAATCTAAATTCTTTAGATTAAGTCTAATTTATTTTATCGCGGCATAGCCACGCCCCGCTTTGCGGGGAACCCCATATACCAAATCAGTTTGGTATTAATGAAGATTTAGATTTGGTATAATATGTTTGCAATTTTATGGTTTTTATTCATCGCATCCTCCATCGCCATATCGCTAGTTTGGCTGTTGGATCACAATGGCACCGTCATCATCACTTGGCTTGGATATGAAGCGAGCACTGACATTCTGACTGCAATTATAATCGCAGTTTTTTGCGCTTTGATGATCTTTGCTTTCTCCTACATTTTGGCGAGAATTTTGGCGATGAAATTTCCCAATCTCTTAAAAATATTTTTCAAAAAAAGTCACACAAAACGCTTAGAAAAATTAGTGGCGCGTCACCACCAAGCCTTTGACATCATGACGCAATTGATGTTATCTCTTGAAGTTGCCGATAAAAAATCTGCCACCGACTTGCAAAAAAAATTCGTCAAACTGATTAAAAATCCCTCCCTAAATAATTTTTTCTTGGGCAAGCTAGCCTTCCAAGAACAAGATTTTCTCAAGTCTTCCGAGCTATTTGCAAAATTCGGCGAAAATAAACATGCCAAAGTCTTGGTGTTAAAATCAAAGTTCAAATTGGCGTTACAAAACCAAGATGAGATCACTGCAATTGCCTACGCCAAACAAATTTTATTGGTAAAACGCGACAGCTTTGAAACCGCGACAACTCTGTTTGCTCTCTATAAAAAACGCGGTCTTTGGCAAGATGCGAAGGCCTTAATTTCTGAGTACGGCTCCGAACAATTTAAAGACGAGTTGCAAAAACGCGACATGGCTGTAATCAACACTGCTCTAGCTTTTGAAGCCTATCAACAAAAGAAATTTTTACTGGCGATTAAGCATTCAAACATCGCACTTAAAGCCGAAAATAATTTTTTACCGGCGCAAGAAATTGTCTTAAAATCTTGGTTAAAACTTGGCTTCACTTTCAAAGTAAGTTGGAAAATAAAATCTTTGTGGCGCACCAATCCGCATCTCATTTTTGCTGAAATTTTTGATTTGATGAATCGCAAATCTTCAGCAAAATCGCGCATTAAAGCGATGAGAAAACTGGCTGATTTAAATAAAGAATCAGCTTTAGGAAAACTAGCAGTTGGCATTGTCGCCTTCAGAGCCGGAGCTTTTCAAGCTGCTAAAGATTATTTAAATCTCTCCCTCCTCCAAGAAAAAACTTATCGCGCTTACAAACTTCTAGCCTTTGCTGAAAAGGCTTTAGGAAATGACCTCGATTGTAAAAAAAATCTGATCAAATCAGAAATGCTTAGCAAAGACGACCATTATCTTTGCAATTCTTGCTTCCATTTAAGTTCAAAATGGAGCGCTAAATGTACTTCTTGCGAGTCTTACGACTCTCTCGAGTGGAACTCTTAAATTATCTAAATCATGACAAATAACATCTCTCAAATCATTGAAAACGCTTTTGAAAAAAGAGCTGAAATTAACTTGAACACCCAAGGCGAAGTGCGCGATGCAGTCACTCAAACTCTAGCCGCACTTGATGCCGGACAAATCAGAATTTGCGAGAAAAAAAATGGCGCTTGGCAAGTTAATCAATGGATCAAAAAAGCGATTTTGCTTTCTTTTAGACTCAATGATAATTTCTTAAGCAAGCAAGAGGCGGTAAGCGGCAATGCTCTTAGCTATTTCGATAAAGTTCCTTTGAAATTTGCTAATTGGTCTGAGGAAGATTTCCGCAAAGCGGGATTTCGCGCCGTTGCTGGAGCAGTTGTGCGCCACTCAGCTTTTATTGCCAAAAACGTAGTTCTACTTCCCTCTTTCGTAAATCTCGGGGCTTACGTTGATGAAGGCACCATGATTGACACCTGGGCGACAGTTGGTTCTTGCGCGCAAATTGGTAAAAACTGTCACATCTCGGGAGGCGCTGGAATTGGCGGTGTTCTTGAGCCTCTGCAAGCTAATCCAGTAATTATTGAAGATGATTGTTTCATCGGCGCGCGCTCTGAAATTGCCGAAGGCGTTATCGTTGAAAAAGGCTCAGTAATTTCGATGGGCGTTTATATCGGCGCTTCAACTAAAATTATTGATCGCGAAACCGGTGAAATTTTTCACGGTCGCGTTCCCGCATACTCAGTTGTGGTTCCAGGTAACATTGCTTCAAATAAGGGCGACAAAAATGTTTCGCTTTACGCTGCAGTAATTGTGAAAAAAGTTGATGAAAAAACTCGCTCAAAAACTTCGGTGAATGAATTGCTGAGGGATTAATGCTCTTTGACGCAAAATTCCTCACCCTACTCGCTTTCATCGCGATTAACTTTTTGATTCTATTTGCGATCAAAACCCGCACTACCATTGTCACCGGATTAATCATTGCCCACTTAATCGCGGTGCTTTTTTTCAGCTTGTCGATTTCTAACTACAACTCGTTTAAAGAAATCGTCCTCGCTCTCATCATCTATTCGATGGTGATTTTATTCTTAGTCTCAAACTACAATCCAATTTACCTCGCAGGCAACGAAACCACTAAAATCAAGCGTTCCAAGCTGTGGCTACTTTTCATTCCGCTAGCTTGTGTAATTGTCACAACGGTTTTTATCTCACTATTTTTCATCGCCAAAGATTTGCCGGAAATTTCTAAAACTGTTTTAGATAAGCAAACCACCAAGCAAAATGAAATCCTGCAAAACCCAATGATTCTGCCGTCTCATCCTGTTCACATCGCGGTGAAAAAATTTTATTTAGGCAGAAAATTTGAAGGCGAATGGACAGACACAACTTACGTCGCACTTGAAATGAATGACCGTAAAAGAGCGCGCCTGAAAGATAAATTATCCGACAATTTTCTACTCAAGCGCTCTTCCGATGTAATTTTAATCATAGTCGCCATAAGCACGAGTTTGCTGCTTTTGGGCGCTAAAAAAACCGAAAATAATTCATGAGCTTCTACCAAATTTTACGTCCGGCAATTTTCAAACTTGATGCCGAAAAAGCCCATCACGCTGCCATAAATTTTCTGAAATTTTGCCCAAAAACCGCGACGCTTTTTTGCCTAAATCGCCATTACGAAAATTTACGCAGCAAGATTTGGGACATTGATTTTACTAATCCCATCGGCATGGCGGCAGGAT
>CAIUFU010000077.1 GCA_903898475.1 uncultured Alphaproteobacteria bacterium
CACATCACTATTTATGAAAAACTCACTCATCATCAAAATTTTCGATTCAAAAAAAATTCGCTCAACTTGGAATGACACTGAAGAAAAATGGTATTTTTCTGTGATTGATGCGATTGCGGTTTTAACCGAAAGCCCTAATCCACGCAAATATTGGAGCGTTCTTAAAACAAGGCTACGAGCAGAAGGAAGTCAGTTGGCTACAAATTGTAGTCAACTGAAAATGCAGTCATCTGATGGCAAAATGTATCTCACCGATGTCGCCACCACAGAACAATTATTTCGCCTCATTCAATCTGTACCATCACCAAAAGCTGAGCCATTTAAACTATGGTTAGCCAAAACTGGAGCGGAGCGAATTGATGAAATTGAAGATCCAGAAATTGGCATCGAAAGATTAATGGAGACCTATTTACGCAAAGGCTACTCAAAAGAATGGATTAATCAGCGCCTCAAAAGCATTGAAGTCCGCAAAGAATTAACTGACGAATGGGAAAAACGCGGCGTCAAAAAAGGCCAAGAATTTGCAATTTTAACCGACGACCTCACCAAAGCTTGGGCGGGGTTTACCACCAAAGAATATAAAAATTTTAAAGGCTTAAAAAAGCAGGGCTTACGCGATAACATGACCAATATGGAATTGGTTTTAAACATGCTTGCTGAAGCAACCACCACCGAAATTTCCAAGAAAAAACAACCGAAAAATTTACTACAAAATCGTAAAATCGCCAAAGACGGTGGAACAATTGCTGGCAATACTCGCAAAGCGATTGAAACAAAAACCGGTGAAAAAATAATTTCTAAACTTACCGCTAAAGCTTCCGATAAATTAACTTAATTCCAGCCCATGAATTTTAATTTTTTAAAATGCGACGATGTTGTTGATGTTTTAACTCTAGGCACCGCCTGCACTTTGGAGGAAAATGAAAAAATCAAAAATTTTCTAAAAAAAATCGGACTAACAGCGCGGATTTTTTTTGAAAAAGAATTGGCGCTAAAAAAACCAACAACTCACGAATTTCCGTCTTTTGCGGCTTTGCATCGTTTTGAACAATTTAAAGCGGCAGTTAATTCTGATTCAAAAATAATCTGGTGCGCGCGCGGCGGCTACGGCAGCGCGGAGATTTTGCCTTACTTAGAAAAAATGGCGAAGCCCAAAACTCAAAAAATTTTCATCGGATTTTCAGATGTTTCGTCGCTGAATAATTTTTTAATTAAAAAATGGAATTGGCAAATTGTCAGCGCACCAATGCTTGGCCAAATTGTGAATAAGAAGGTTTCAGACAAATCAGTGCGCGCGCTTGTTGATTTTATTTTCGGCAAAAAAACTGAATTAAAATATCAGCTAAACTCGATTATTCCGGCGCAAAAAGCAATTAGCGCGGTAGTTACCGGCGGCTGCATCAGTGTTCTTGCCGGCCAATTTGGCACCAAAAATCAAATCGATTGGAGTGACAAAATTTTATTTCTTGAAGATGAAGGTGAAGATGGCGAGAGGCTGGATCGTTATTTTTTGCAGCTGACGCAAATCATGCTTGAGCAAAAAAAATATCCTCAGGCGATTGTACTGGGAAATTTTATGGAAGCCAATCCGCACGGCACTCCCAAAACTAAAAATATTGCCATCGCGATTGAGAAATTTGCGGCAAATTTAGTGAGCGAAAATTTGCCGGTCGCGCTTTTTGAAGAAAAAACTAAATGCCTTGGACATTCGAAAAATATGCTGCCGTTGGTTTTGGGCGGGGTTGCGGAGATTAAAAATGAAGCCTTAACACAAAAACTCTAAAAAAACTCGATGTCATGCTGAACCTGTCGAAGCATGTTTTAGACCCGTGCCCAGAATCATGCTTCGACAGGCTCAGCATGACATCGAGAAAATTTTAATTTGTTTTTCTCGATCCCTTTTCTAAAACGCCGCACCTTCGCAATCGCATCTTTCGAATAAAATAAATCAAACATGACAGCTATCCCAGAAACCAAAAACATGACGATCAATTTCGGCCCACAACACCCTGCAGCACACGGTGTTTTACGTTTGATTTTAGAAATGGATGGCGAAGTTATCACCCGCGCCGACCCGCATATTGGCTTGCTTCATCGCGGCACTGAAAAATTAATCGAGCATAAATCTTACCTCCAAGCTGTGCCTTATTTTGATCGCCTTGATTACGTTTCGCCAATGTGCCAAGAGCATGCTTACGCTTTGGCGGTTGAAAAGTTACTCGGCTGCAAAATACCAGCGCGCGCGCAGTACATTCGCGTTTTATTTTCTGAAATCACTCGCATCCTAAATCACATCATGGCCGTAACCACTCAGGCTCTAGACATCGGCGCCATGACGCCTTTGCTTTGGATGTTTGAAGAACGCGAAAAAATGATGGGCTTCTACGAAAAAGTTTCGGGCTCAAGAATGCACGCCGCTTACATCCGCCCGGGTGGAGTTCATCAAGATTTACCAGATGGTCTACTTGAAGAAATCTCTGACTTCGCCAATAATTTCATCAAATATGTCGATGATTTAGAGTCACTTTTAACCGAAAACCGCATCTTCAAACAACGTATGGCTGAGGTTGGCATCGTGAGCAAACAGCAAGCGCTAGATTGGGGTTTCACTGGCCCAATGATTCGCGGCTCAGGAGTTGCTTGGGACTTGCGCAAATCTCAACCTTACGAAGTTTACGGCGAGTTAGAATTTGACGTGCCAATCGGCAAAAACGGCGACTCTTACGATCGCTATTTAATTCGCGTTGAAGAAATGCGTCAGTCGATTCGCTTAATCAAACAATGCATCGAAAAAATGCCGCAAGGCCCTGTCACAACTGACGACTCAAGAATCGCCGCTCCAAAAAGATCAGAAATGAAGCATTCAATGGAAGCGCTAATCAACCATTTCAAACTCTACACCGAAGGGTACCGCGTGCCGGCTGGCGAAACTTACGCCGCCGTTGAAGCACCAAAAGGTGAATTTGGAGTTTACATAATTTCTGACGGTTCAAGCAAACCACACCGTTGCCGCGTTCGCGCTCCGGGATTTGCCCATTTGCAAGGTTTAGAATTCATGGTTAAAGGTCACATGCTTGCCGACGTGGTGACTGTGATTTCAACGCAAGATATCGTATTTGGAGAAGTGGATCGTTAACAGTTCGTAAGGAACAAAATGAAACGTAATTCCAGAACTTTTTGCGAAGGTAAATTAGTCATTTTTTTTACCATCTCAATTTCGGTTATTGCTTTGATGATTTGGTTTTTCCTGCATCTTGCTGCTATTGAAAAATACAAAATCAGAAACGGACTCGAAACAGAATCCACAAGAGTTGAGCGCGCTTTAATTGATCGCATTGAGCACACTTCGGCCATCATCAATAACATCAATTCTCAAATCGCCCGCAGCCCTCACGATGCAAAACATATTAACGAAATTTTAGAAAAATTTAAATCTACTCCCGAACTCAGCGACACTTTTTCTTGGACAATTTTTTCTTGGGCTAATGCTCAAAATAAAATCACAGTTGATGCGAATTACGGAATTTTAAAAGAAACCATAGATCTCTCCAGCCGCGATTACATTGCTTTTACCAAATCAGAACCAAATAAATTTCATCTCGGCAAACCAGTTTTTGGTTCAACCAGTAAAAAATGGATGATACCCGGAGGCGTTGGCATTGTTGATAAAAATGGAAAATATCTCGGAGCTACCACTATTGGTTTCGAAATTGATTCTCTTGCCCGCTCACTGCACCAAGCCATTCAAAACGATAATATCGGTCTTGAATTATTTGGCTTTGACGGCACTCCAATTTTATACGCCAATAATCACTCTTTTGGCAGCAGCGAAAAAAGCCAGAATCACGAATTAAAAACGACAATTTTATCCTCGAAAAATAACACTCAAATCGATGTTAATCTTTTTGACAACACTCATGGAATCTTGGTCAAAAAACTGGGCGATCTTCCTTATTTTTTGGTTTTAAAATATAGCGCCAAAGCAATTAATAATAGCTTGTGGCAAGGATTTTTCTCCAGATCAGTTGAGATATTTTGTCTATTTTTTATCGCGGCTTTTTTGCTGATCTTTATCTACAAAAGAGAAGAGCTACAGCGTCAAAAAATTCGCGCTCTAAGAAAAATTGTCGCACAAACCAGATCAGCTTCAAAAAAATAAAATAGGTTTCGTGATATCACCATTAATGGCCGCTAAATAAATTGACATTTTGTTTAGCCCCCATAATTTGCGCCGCCTTCTTGAAAGCGAGGGCTAAAACACCAGCTTGAAAAAGCACCGATTTCACACATTAACACAAGGATCCGATGAAAATTTACAACTCACTTAAGTCTGCTAAAAAAAGAGACAAAAACTGTAAAGTAGTTCGCAGAAAAGGCCGTCTTTACGTAATCAACAAAGTTAACCCACGCTTTAAAGCTCGTCAGGGTTAATTCCTGGGGTTCCCCGCAAGGCGGGGCGCGCCGTGTGGCGCGAAACCAAAATATTTTTATAAAATTTGGTGACCTGTAGGGGCGTATTTATTTTTAAGTACGCCCCTACTTTTTTTGCTTAAATTCCAGAGATGTCCAACACTTCCACAAAAATCAGAATCGGCACCAGAACCAGCAAATTAGCGCTGGCCCAAGTTGCGGAAGTGCATTTGCTCCTCGCTCCATTTCTTCAAGATTTCAAAATCGAAATCGTTCCAATCACAACCTCAGGCGACAGAATTCAAGATCGCAATTTATCTGAAGTTGGTGGCAAAGGCTTGTTCATTAAAGAGCTCGAAGAAGCTCTAATTCAAAATAGAATCGACATCGCAGTGCATTCGGCAAAAGACGTGCCGCCAATGTTGCATGAAGACACTCACCTTGCCGCTTTCACCGAAAGATTTGATGCCAGAGATTGCTTTCTTTCAAAAAAATACGACTCACTAAAAAAACTACCAAAAGGCGCCACAGTTGGCACCTCGTCAGCAAGACGCAAAGCGATTTTATTGCTGCTGCGCCCTGATTTAAAAATTGTTAATTTCCGCGGCAATGTTGACACGCGTTTGGCAAAAATTGAGAATGAAGAAGTTGATGCGTCAATTCTTGCGCTCTGCGGCTTGACAAGACTCGACAAAGATTTAGCGGTAAAACAATTAATCGAAAAAGATGTGATGCTGCCAGCTGGCGGCCAAGGATCATTGGCAATTCAAATTCGCAAAAGTGACAAAAAAATCTTCGACCTTTTGCAAAATATCAATCACGCCCAAACCCAAATCGAAGTAAAATGCGAACGCGCTTTCTTGCGCGAGTTAGGAGCATCCTGCGCCACACCAGTAGGCGTTCACGCCACAACTGATGGTGACTCTCTAATCCTCAAATCTTTGCTCTTAGATTACGACGGCAGCGAAATTTTCGAAACCAAATCGAAAGGTAAAGCTACCTTAGAAGATGCATTAAAACTTGGCACTGAAGCAGCGAAAAAAGCCAAAAACGAAGCAGCAAAACTTTTAGAAAAAATCTGCAAATAAAAAATTCTCCGTAAGTGGACAACTAAATTTCCAATGAAAGTAAGGTCGGGTTTACAAACCCCGACCTGCATCAGATCCAGCGGTAAGATTCACTCTACAAAACTGCACCAACTAATTTTCCCGTAGCTACCTTGTGCAAAATTGAAGTGATAAAAGTTTGGTAGGGAATGCCTTCTTCCATGGCAATGGCTTTGATTTTTTCGATGTCGCTTTCAATGACGCGAATGTTGATCGATTTTCTTTTTAGAGTGTTGGCGGCAATTTTTTGAAATCTGGCTTTTTCCTTCTCAAAATCTTTTTTGGACAAAGATTTGTATTTACCACTTTCAACTTTTTTGATCATTTTCAACTCAGCCGCTGTCTCAATTTTTTTAGTTTTTTTCATATTTATTTCGGCGTTTTTATTAAGCGATTTTTGTATTTTCTGCTCGGGTAAATGGTTTTTAAAAATATCCCATTTTCGTTTTCAATATAGGGAACAATGTGTGCGTAGTTGTTAATTTTTACGATGAAGCAACTTTGCTCTTGGTGATTTTTGCTAGAGTTAGGAACGACCTCAATTAAATCGCCGCCCTCAATTGCAACAACCACATCTTCAAAAGAAAGATTGCGCGTTTTTTTAAGCAGCAAATTTTTCTCTTCGCTCCAGTGAAAAATTATATTATTACTCATATTCAAGTGGTGAATGAATTAAGAATTAATTGTATATCAATTGTATTTTTTATTCCGAGAAAAAAGTCAAATCTTTGTTGAAGGTTTTATCTCAATTTGCGCGTCAAAGATTTGTATCGAGATTTTTGCGACGACATCTCTTTGCGGGATTTTTTTAGGACATTCTGCGGGAATTTTCAGGACTGCCGCTGGACGGAGTTTGTAACTCCGTCCACATGTTCATTTTTAACTAAATTTTTAATGAAAGTAAGGTCGGGGTTGCAAACCCCGACCTGCGCTGGTTTCGATTTGGATCATGTTTTCTATTTTAATAAATCGTCCGACCTCACTTGCGCTTCACACCCGCAGCAGGAGATTCTATTTGAAAATTACTTGGATCCTGCAGATTTTTTCACTTCTTCAACCACATCATCTGGTGACATGGTTTTCAGTGCCTTTTCTACAGAGCGGTAGCCTCCGTTTTTACGGTAAACATCAAAGCCTTGAA